>JANNDV010000019.1:0-15902 GCA_031387975.1 Acaryochloridaceae cyanobacterium OTE_75_metabat_521
GGGCATTGGTGGTCAGTGAGCTTGTCGAATCTGTGGTCTCAGTTAAAGGCATTCTTGAGGCAGTTCTCTCCGACTACCCCCAAAATGGTTGACGGACTGATTAAAATAGCAATGAGCTTGATGGATCCTGATCATCTTCGCGACTGGTTTGCTCACTGCTGTTATTGTCCCTCATAAACCTGGAAACCGCTGTATCATCGGCTAATTGCGCTGGGGTTTCTTGCAGAAGGCGATCGCCTGGAGCTAATTCGAGGAGAGCTGATTGAAAGGGTCTCGAAAAGGATACCTCATGTTTTTTGTAATGGCGTTTTATGTCGCCAGCTTGTTCGGCTTCTCGGAGACAGGGCAGTGATTCGGGGGCAAGATCCCATTACCATCTCTATTCATAGCGAGCCAGAACCCGATGTCGTCATTGCCGTAGGCCACGAAAATGACTATTTAGGGCATCATCTTATCTAGAAGATATTCTGCTGGTTATTGAACTGGATTTTCCCTGTCTTTAGCTGAGAAAGGTCGCCAGGCTCGAATCAGAGATCAAACGACCTAAACTTAAGGACATAGCCAAATCAAACTTGGCCTGTCACACAAGATTTTAAACTCCCCAGGCAAGACTCGAACTTGCGACCAATCGGTTAACAGCCGACCGCTCTACCACTGAGCTACTGAGGATTGCAGTAGTTACAATACTAGCGAAAGCAGCGTCGATTTGGCAAGCGAATTTCTAATTTTTCTTTCAGGGCGCTGGATTGACCGATGCGTTGGGGTGGTCAATGGGGCAAATGTTGGCACTAAAGTCTGGCGATCGCACAAAGAATTTGGAGCTAAAGTCTATAATCCTATCAGGTGTCTTTGAATATCAATTAAAACTTAAATCTCCTGAATACTCACATTTCCTTTAAAACAACGTTATTTCCCTCTTACTGAGTGTATAAATGAAGCCTCGGATACTTGTTATTGATGATGATCCGGTGATTGCAGAGTTGGTTGCCATCAATTTAGAGATGGCTGGCTACGATGTAACCCAGGTTACAGATGGCATCAAGGGTCAAGCCCTCGCCGTCCAGATGGTACCTGACCTGATCATGCTAGACCTCATGCTGCCTAAGGTCGATGGATTTACCATCTGCCAACGCCTTCGCCGCGATGAGCGCACCGCAAATGTTTTGGTGATTATGCTGACCGCGTTGGGTCAAACCCAAGACAAGGTAGAAGGGTTTAACGCAGGCGCAGACGACTACCTCACCAAACCCTTTGAGCTAGAAGAGATGCTGGCGCGGGTAAGGGCGCTATTGAGGCGCACCGATCGCATCCCTCAAGCGGCAAAGCACACCGAAATTTTGAGCTATGGGCCGCTAACGCTGGTGCCAGAACGGTTTGAAATTCTTTGGGCCGAAAAAGTGATTAAGCTCACGCGCCTAGAGTTTGAGCTACTGCACTGTTTGTTGCAGCGCCACGGGCAGACCGTCTCACCCAGCGAAATTTTGCAGGAAGTTTGGGGCTATGACCCCAATGACGATATTGAGACCATTCGGGTTCACGTCCGTCACCTGCGGACAAAGCTCGAACCAGACCCGCGCCATCCAAAGTTTATTAAGACCGTCTACGGCGCAGGGTACTGTTTAGAGTTCCCTCAAGAAAATTTTGAAACTCTTACCCTAGAGAAACCGCTTAGCTCTAGCGCCGGATCTAACGCTTAATGGATTCGTTGATGGTGCCATTAGACCTGAATTGATGAGGGGATTTAGGTCTAAGGTTTAGCCACCGTCACAATATTCTGACTAAGGAACTGCAATGCAGTGAGCAGCTTAGCTTTATCGGGCTGCTTATTTTCAAACTCGCCATTAACAGAATCTAGCCCCGCTTCGGTGGCGACATAGGTTTTAGAAGACTTTACTTTGACCCCATCTTCGACGGTTTTCCAGGCGTCTTCAAACTTCTCAAAGTCTGTCTTTGCCTGGTCAAATTTCCCTGCTTTGACATCAGTAGTGGTTTTGTCGGTCACGTTTTGCATTGCCATAAAGCCAGCAGCCGAATTCGCTGTGGCTTCAGTTTTGACAGCAGCAGTCGAAGATGTTTCTGGCGCAGAAGCTTGAGGATCTCCACAACTGCTTAAGCCTAAAAGTGCCAAGCTGCCCACTAGCAATAATTGAAATCGGCTTATACAATCCCTTTAAGAAAATTGACCTGAGTGAATAATAGAGCACTTTCGGCAAAGATCTTGGGGCAACTGAAGACGGCGATCGCCTAGGTCATTATCACAGCACATCATGACAAATTTTCTCTAGGGTGTCGTAGTCTTGAAAAGACAAAATCAAACTTATCGTAACTTTCTTATGAAGCGAGCTTTTCGGAAATATCATCGCATGCTGGCGATTATTTTGTGCTTGCCCTTAAGCTTAACCGTCTTCACAGGCATGGCAACCACCATCGTGGGAGAATGGTCTTGGAACCTAGGACTTCCCCGTGGCTTACTGCTGGGGCTGCATACGGGTGAATTTTTTCATCTACAGGCAATCTACCCCATACTGAACGGGTTAGGTCTGATTGGGTTATTGGTCACAGGGGCTACCATGACGAGTGTTTTTAAGGGTAAAAAAACAAGGCCATCCATTCCAGATGCTTCAGAGTAGCGTTGATTCACCGTAGATTTGAATTCATGGCTCAAGTCCTCTATTTCTATGATTTTTAGCCTATGCGTTCTTCTTTTACCCCTGCCTCTGCGCGATCTTACGCGGTGTTATCTATTGTGGCAGCGCTGTTTACTATTGCGCTCAAGTTTGGAGCCTATGCACTCACGGGTTCAGTCGGGCTACTTTCCGATGCCATTGAGTCAATCGTCAATTTAGTGGCGGCAGCAGCAGCGTTTTGGGCACTTTCCTATGCGTCTAAGCCACCGGATGCGGAGCATACCTTTGGGCATTCTAAGGCGGAGTATTTTTCTAGTGCCCTAGAAGGAGTTTTGATTTTAGTGGCGGCGGTCAGCATTGCGATCGCCGCGATCAATCGTCTCCTTCATCCGCAGCCCATTGAGCAGGTAGGTATGGGCTTAGGATTGGCGCTAATTGCGACGGCGTTGAACGGTGGAGTTGCCTGGATTTTACTTCAGGCCAGCAGACGGTTTCGATCCATTACCCTACGCGCTGATGCCCATCATTTACTGACGGATGTATGGACTTCTGTGGGCGTGGTGCTGGGTATTGGGTTGGTGAGCGTCACAGGCTGGGTTATTTTTGACCCGATTGTGGCGCTGCTGGTAGCAGCCAATATTGTATGGACGGGGGTAAGGCTACTCAGAGAGACCGGATCTGGGCTGCTAGATTCAGCAATTCCGGCTGAAGGCCAACAGGCGATCGCCCTAATCTTAAGCGAACACAAACCTCAAGGTGTGCAGTTTCATGCCCTAAGAACCCGCGTGGCGGGGTCACACTGTTTTGTATCCTTTCATGTGCTGGTGCCAGGGGCTTGGACAGTTCAGCGGGGGCACGATTTGTGCGAGACCATTGAACAGGCGATCACCGCCGCATTACCAGGCACAGATGTAACCACCCATCTAGAACCCATTGAAGATCCTGTGTCTTGGGATGATGAAGCGCTACCATCCTAGAGCTGTACTAGATTTCTAGTTTTCTCCCTTTATAAAACAAGCCGAAGTTTACCTGAAAGATAGCCACACACATTTGCAAAACGACATTCCCCTCTTAAACTACGAACAGGTGCAAATCAACAAACGGGCAACACAGTAATGGCTGAAGCAAGAATTGGCATCATTGGGGGCAGCGGTCTCTACAAAATGGAAGCCCTCAAAGATATTGAAGAAATTCAGATCGAGACCCCCTTCGGCTCCCCATCCGATGCCGTCATCCTGGGTACCCTAGACAGCACCCGCGTTGCCTTTTTAGCGCGTCACGGACGGCATCACTCCCTAATGCCCACGGAACTCCCCTTCCGTGCCAACATCTACGCCCTTAAGTCTTTAGGCGTTGAATATATTATTTCGGCTTCAGCGGTGGGTTCCCTTCAGGCCGAGATCAAGCCATTGGATATGGTGATCCCCGATCAGTTTATTGATCGCACCCGTCATCGTGTTTCGACTTTTTTTGGCGAAGGCATCGTGGGTCACGTCAGCTTTGGCGAACCCATCTGCATGACGTTAGCTCAGATTTTAGGCGATGCCGTTGAATCCCTTCCGTTAGAAAACGTCACCCTTCATCGAGGCGGCACCTATGTTTGCATGGAAGGGCCTGCGTTTTCGACCAAGGCTGAGTCTAACCTCTACCGAAGCATGGGCGGCAATATTATCGGCATGACTAACCTACAAGAAGCAAAGCTTGCTCGTGAAGCAGAAATTGCCTATGCCACCCTCGCCCTTGCCACAGACTACGACTGCTGGCACCCCGACCACGACAGTGTCACCGTCGAAATGGTGATTCAGAATCTGCAAAAAAATGCCCAAAATGCCCAGCGCGTCATTCAAGAAAGCGTGAGGAAATTAAGTGCGACTTACCCCGTCTCTAAAGCCCACGATGCACTCAAGTACGCCATTATTACGCCGTTAGCGCAAGTGCCGGAGGCAACAAAGGAAAAGATGGCGCTGCTGCTGAAAAAGTACCTTTAATCTATAAACGGGTTTCGGCTACGTGCTCGACTGAGCGTTAGCCGAAGTCTCAACCCTCAGTCGAGCACGTAGCCGAAACCCAATCTAATCATCTTTTAGCCTCCGACGTGAATTCGCGGACGATTGACGGCATCTTTTTCGGCTTTGCGCAGAATCTCACGGGTCAAAAGCGGGATGTCACCTTCCCCAAAGATAATGAACCGCAGCAAGAATTTGAAAGGGTTTTCTTGTCCCCAACTAAAGTAAACGTGGGGCAGCTTTTGGGTTTGGTCGCGCAGGTGCAAAAGCGTAGAGGCGATCGCATTGGGTACGGCTGGGCTATAGGCTCTCAAAATTCGGTAGCCTTCGACTGATAGCCCTTCCACCTTCAGCACCTCTTCAAATTGAGATGCATCCGAGATTTCAATTTCTAAAAACAAGATCGCATCTGTCGTAGGGATATGGTTATCTTCTCGAACTTCTTGCTCTTTCAAGAAATACTCTTCAATGTCGCCTGCATCGAGGTCATTGGCAATAATGCGGATATTTCCGGTGGCAATTTCATCCACGTAGCGTTGAGCGACGGCATCTAGCTCAACCCGTTCGGTTCGCAGTTCCGTAGAGCGCCATACTCTAGAAATCATGGAGATAAAGATAATGGTGCCAATAAAAAAGCCAGCAATACGAATGCCGTCGGGTCGCTCGATGATATTGGTGACGGTGGTGTAGAAAAACACCATTGTAATCAGTGCAAAGCCTAAAAACCTTAGCCTTGAGTGGTGGTGACGGGCAGACAGCGTGACCGCAAAAGCGGCTGACGACATCAGCACCAATACCCCCGTGGCATAGGCTCCCCCTTGGGCTTCTACATTTGCCTTAAAGAGGAGCGTGACGACAACGGCGATCGCTGTATAAACCAGTACCAGAGGTCGCGTCATTCGTGCCCACACCGGAGCCATACCGTAGCGCGGTAGGTAGCGCGGCACAATATTGAGTAACCCCGCCATTGCCGAAGCGCCGGCAAACCAAAGAATGCAGATGGTGCTGAGATCGTAAACCGTCCCAAAGCCGCTGCCCAGGTAGGTATGGGCAAGATACGACAACGCCCGACCATTGGCTGCCCCACCCGCCTGAAACTGCTCAGGTCGAATCAGCAGCGTGGTCACAATGCTGCTGGCGAGTAAAAATACGCTCATAATGAGTGCCGCTACCAGCAATAGCTTGTGGGTGCTCAAAATTCGACCTTTGAGCTGATCGGGATGTTCTGGATCTTCTCCCTTTACCAAGGGCATAACCGCCACGCCAGTTTCAAACCCTGATAGCCCCAGCGCCAGTTTAGGAAACAGCAGCACTGCCACCCCTAGCATCACCAGCGGATTGCCGTGTTGGGTAAACAGCAGACGCTGCCAATCTGAAATCAGTTGAGGGTGGGTGATGACCTGCTGTAGCCCCACGACCATGACAACGGTGTTCAGCGCGAGGTAAAGCGCCACAAGCACCACCGCAATCCCAATTGCTTCCCGAAATCCTTTCAGAAAGACGGCTCCCAGTAGCGCCACTAGGGTGAGGGTAATGCTAATTTGCTGACCATGCAGCCACAGCGGTGCCAACGGATTTTCGACGATGTGGGTGGCAGCATCCGCAGCGGAGAGGGTAATGGTAATAATAAAGTCAGTGCCAACAAAGCCCAGCAAACACAGCACCAAAAGCTTACCCTGCCACCAAGACAGCAGTTTCTCTAGCATAGAGATAGAGCCTTCGCCATGGGGGCTTTCGATCGCCACTCTGCGATAAATTGGGAGCGCGCCAAAGAGCGTCAGCAAAATCAGAATAAACGTTGCGACAGGCGACAGTGACCCTGCGGCAAGGGCGGCAATCCCAGGCTGATAGCCGAGGGTTGAAAAATAATCTACCCCTGTCAGGCACATCACCTGCCACCAGGCATGTTGAGGGTGATGCTCTGACTGCGCATGTTTTTCTTCGTGCAGGAGCCATCGCAGAAATGGATGCTGAGGCGGCGGGGTGAGGCGATGGGAGGTGGTCATGGGGTGTAGGTACGGTACTCTGTCTAGAATTATGCCGAATTTTGGCTACAGTTCCGATAAAGCCACCTGTACTCCATTCTAAAAAGGTGCCTAGAGTGCCGTCTATCGGGAACTCATGACAGATTGAAAAGTCAAACAATAGGGAGATTGCGCCCCAACTCAATCCGGTACGCCAAAGCTGTACTGCCTTTCTAACCCGTTCCAATCCCTGAAATAATGGCCTTAAGATCTAAATCCTGGAAACGGCTGACCCACATTCGCTTAGCCATGGGGGTGCTGCTGCTACTCATCGCACCCATTGCAACTATCGCCCCCAGTCAGGCCGTCCTCAAAGATAGTCCCAAAGCCCTGGTAGATCAAGCGTGGCAGATTGTTCAGCATAACTATGTCGATCGCAGCTTCAACAAACAGGATTGGACTGCCGTCAGGTCGCGTTTTCTTCAGCCTACCTACACCTCCACCGCCGCCGCCTACAGCGCCATCGAGACCATGATGAGCAGCCTCGGCGACCCCTACACCCGCTTTTTAACCCCAGAAGCCCTCAAAGACCTTACTCAAAACGTCTCCGGTGATTTTGTGGGCGTAGGGCTAACGGTCAGCTTAGACCCCACCACCCGTGAATGGGTGGTCGAAAAGGCATTTACAGAGTCACCCGCTGCGATCGCCGGACTCAGACCCCAAGACGTCGTCGTTAGCCTCAACGGAAAAACTACTCCAAGCATTGATCCCGCTAAAGCAGGCCCTTACCTTGTGGGTGCCGTGGGCAGCAAGATTGCGGTGCAAGTGCGTCGCGGAAAAGAGAACCTTTCTTACACCCTTGTGCGAGAACACATCAATCTCAATCCGCTCACCTATCAAACCATTCCATCTAAAGCAGGAAAGATCGGCTATATCCGTTTGCCCATCTTTACGACAAAGTCTTCAGACTCCATGCAAGCTGCCATCAAAACCCTAGAATCTCAACAGGTGACAGGCTATTTGCTAGATTTGCGCGGCAACCCAGGTGGGGTGCTAGATGCCGGAATTGCGATCTCCCGTATGTGGCTTTCTCAAGGCACTATCCTATCGGTTCAAGAGCGCGACAACCCGCAAGAAACGGTGAAGGCCAATAGCGCGGCTTTAACCACCAAACCCCTGGTGGTACTGATCGATCATCAGTCTGCCAGCGCCAGTGAGGTTTTATCTGCCGCCCTTCAAGACAACAAACGAGCCGTCTTGGTGGGTAC
Source organism: Acaryochloridaceae cyanobacterium OTE_75_metabat_521 (assembly GCA_031387975.1). Taxonomy (GTDB): domain Bacteria; phylum Cyanobacteriota; class Cyanobacteriia; order Thermosynechococcales; family Thermosynechococcaceae; genus JAAURS01. The sequence continues at coordinate 7,866 of JANNDV010000019.1, forward strand.
CACGACCTTTGGTAAAGGACTGGTACAGTCTTTTGAACCCCTCAACGATAATTCAGGCGTTTTGGTCACAATTGCTAAATACTTTACGCCGAATGGTCAAAATATCCACAAAATCGGCATTAAGCCCAATGTTGCGGTAGAGGCAACGGTAGAGCAGCCGTCGGTGAGTGAGGGCGATCGCCAGTATCAAACCGCTCTAGAAACCTTATCTCAAACCATTCAAAGGTCTGGTTCTGCCCCTTCAAAGTAAAAAGCCGGCCCCATCACGAGCCAGCTTTGTTAAAAAAAGTCAAGTTGTATTTTTCAAGTGAAGAAGCCTGCCTGCGTGTTCCCCAACGGTTTAGCGGCTTTATAATTCCTTCATATTTCCATCATAGTGTAACGAGGGACACAAAAGTTAATTCATAAAACTTTGCAGTTGAAAGATAGAGATTCGATAACCTGGCCTAATCAATCAATTGGCTTAAACTGTCTCTGTCGGAGGGTTTTGGGTTATTGAAAACCGCTTATCCTAACTTACAGTGTGCCTCACCGCCGCGCTCAATCCAGCCGCGAATGAGACCAGAGGTTGACTGCGCCGCCGCACAGTTCCCCGCGCCATCAATCACAATCACGCCGCCGTCTCCATTGACCTTTCTCACCAAATACTCAATCCCTGCCTTTGCCGCAGCGTCGGCATCCATCCCCTTAAACTGTACAAAATCAGAGATCGTTTTTGCCAAAACGGTTCGTAAAAACTGCTCTCCATAGCCTGTGGCCGATACCGCACAGGTTTCATTGTCTGCAAATACCCCAGCCCCCACCACAGGTGTATCCCCAACCCGCCCCCAGCGTTTATTCACTAACCCACCCGTTGAAGTTGCCGCCGCCAAATTGCCCTGGAGATCTTGCGCCACTGCACCCACGGTTCCCAACTTCTGGGATGGCTTGATACGTTCATGGTCTAAGGTCATGCGCCCTGCTGCCTTGGCTTCGGTCAACTGCTTAATTCGTGCGTCTGTAATGAAGTAATCTTCAGGGACAGTCTCCATTTGACAGAATTGAGCGAATTCTAAAGCGCCATCGCCCACCAGCAGCACATGTTCTCCGCGATCTAAGACAAGACGGGCTAAGGCGATCGGGTTTTTTATATTTTTAACGCAGGCCACTGCTCCGGCGCTCAAGTCACTTCCATTCATGAGCGCCGCATCCATCTCCACACGGCCTTCAGCGTTGAGCACAGAACCCCGCCCCGCGTTGTAAAGCCGATCATCTTCTAAAAGCGTGACGCAGTATGCCACAACATCTAGCGCGCTATCTCCCTGTGCTAAGCGTTGACGCCCCTGCTCTAAGATTGCGGTAATACTCTGTTGAAAGACGGCCTCGCTGGCCTCTTGTTTAAGATCTTCAAGGGCACCTGCACCCCCATGAATCATGAGGGAATAAGAATTAGACATGCTTTGATTAGAATAAAGAGATGAGTTAGTTCACTTGCGATCGCCAGGCACAAGCTCCTCTAATATCCTAAAGCGAATGTGATTAATCGCTAAATCGCCTAAAGAGATATGCTCTGGCTTGTCATCGGCCTTCATCTTTGTAAACGAGATCCCTTTCCCAATTTCGGTGTGGTACCAGGCTAAGCCCATAAAAAATCGCTCAGGATAAGGCCCTTGATCGATCGTATCGTCCACGTTCGACTCCATCGGGAGCCAGCCCACACCCGGCACATAAAACTCTAGCCAAACGTGATTAAAATCTGGCTCTAAAGGTAAATGTCGCAGTTCAGCATGCTGAGGGCATTTATAGCGCCCAATGGTGCGGCAAGCAATCCCGTTGAGACGTGCCAAGGCCAGTAAAATCCCAACATATTCACCACAGGATCCAATTCCTCGCGCCAGGGCAATATCAGGGGTATCAATACGGGGCTGAATGCCGTAGGAAAGGCGATCATAGACATAGTTGCGAATCTTGAGCATCTTCCGCAGCACATTTGTTTCGGTGCCGACCGCCTCTTTTGCCGCTTCCCGAATCGTCGGCGTATCCATCGCAAGGTCATCGTCATCGACCAAATAGCGCTGCTGTAATTCCAGGGGCAGCGGCAGACTGCTATCAATATCTTCAGGCGATAGAGAATACTTGAGGCTATACATTTCAATGATGGCTTTCCAGCCGATTAGCCCCCCTTGATGAGGCTGCACCTGATCGAATTTAAAAACCGCGACCTGCTGCCCATCCTGCTCTTCAAGGGTATAGTCATGCCCAATTGGCTCAACATGTCGCACCCGCTGCCGCAGCGTATCGGAGGGTAGGGCAATGCGCCATTGGACGTTATTGAGCGTTACGGCCTCAGTCGCCAGCAGTTCTTCGACATAGGACAGCTCCACCAGATACCCATTCGAGAGCGTGTAGCGGTCGGTCGGGCTGTGGTGGAAATGCAGAGGATGGATGAACGTGCGATCGCGAAACGTCAATTCATAGGGAAACGCTGAATTGGGATCATCCCGAATATAGGGTTCTTCATCGGCATAGGAAATATAGCAAACGGGTTCTTGCCCTGCTGTCGGCGCATAAAATGCAATGCCCGTCGGATCGCTAAAGGGTGTGAGCGCACTAAACTGAACGGCTCCTGTACTGCGATCAAGAGAATAGATCGTTTGCTCGGCGCGATCGCAGACCCACAGTGCATCCTCAAACACCGTCAGTGTCTCAGTTCCCACCCCAGGCTGTGGGAAGCGCCCGATCCGTTCCCCTGTGCTTTGCTCAAAAGCGTGGATATAGCCAGACTTCTGGCAGCTCACATATATAGTGGATTCCCAGACTGCCACGCCAGTCACCGGATAAGGCAGTCGAGTAAAGACCGTTGGCACAAAGGTTTTGTGATCACACCAAAACACCTCTTGTCCCTTCGCAAACCAAATCTTATCTTGACAAACCGATACACCAGTCGCACCTATCCATTCCGAAACATGGTGCGGGTTTAAAATAACTGTATTGTTGGTGCGAGGATCTACACGCACCAAATACCCACGCACCAAATCGACTGCGAGTAAATGATCGCCCTCAGAGGCTAATCCTGACAGGGCATAAACGCCAATGGGACGAATTGTAGAGTACTGCAATAATGACTCAGGAAATGGGCTTTCAGGCTTCGGCATAAATCAACGGCTACCAGGTCTACCAAACTCTATCGCCCTCAAGGTAAACACAGGTCTACCTCGATACGCTGAATCAAATGACCCTAGCATAAACTTCAATCAATAGAAAAATCCATTCTGTGCTGGGCAGAATCATCATCAAAGCACGGCTTCTAACGCCATTTAAACTAAAGTGATCGCGCTGCAAGACCACAAATTAATGACATTCATCAACAATGACATCCATCAACCGTTTTGTTGCTTATGATGCAGCAGATGTAGGTTATCTATGCCTACGATGAGAGCCGAGGATTTATCATCTCGATTAACAACAGGGCGTAAGCCTCTTAAAAACCTCTCCATCCGTGAGGTTATCTCTAAAGCAAGCAGCCCAAAACCACACTCAAGGATCTAGCGTTTAATGAAGGTTGTTTATGACCCAGACAAGGATATTTTACAAATCACTTTCATTGAAACCACGATCGAGGAAACGGCTCAAATCGCGCCAGGCTTGGTGCTGGACTATGACGAAGATGGAAACGTGATTGGATTAGAACTGGTCAAGGCATCCACAAAGATGGATAACCCACACACGATTTCTTATGTCATTGGTGAAGCAAATATCGATAAGCCACAGCTAAGCAGCCCGAATTAAGCCTGCTCAACATTAGATACGTTTAGAGTAAGTGCGCTCAAGACTTATTCTCTCTAAGACCAAGGTTATCTTAGTCGTTGATCCAAGACTCTTTGCCCGCTAGCTCAATGACGCGATCTCTCAGCAAGAAGTTGTTCGCAGCCAACTGCTGCTCAACATTCTGCCATTGGCGATCGTCAAAGTATCTGCTTAGCTCATAAATACGCTGCTGGCGGTTTACTGAGCCTCGAGCAACCAAAGCCCTAACTTCATCCTGAATATCAGCAATTGAATGTGGCGCAATTGTCAGCATAGCTATACCCCGCAAATGATTCTTAGTAAGAATAGATAAATTATTTATCTTGCTTTCGCAAAAATATAAAAAGCTTTTTCAAGAAAATAGCGTTAGAGATACTTGGAAAATCTGGAGAACTTATTCTTTCACCCAGTCTATGTTGCTCTGGAATGAATGCCACTGCAAGTAGATTTTAAACTGCTCTTAATTAAGTTCGACATAACTGTATTCTACGTTACTGATTCAATGTTACACAACTTAAAGGTTAAGATTCCATGACGTTTTGCAGTCGTTTAATGGCAGGGTTTGTCAGGAATGCTTGAGAGTGGACAATCGCAGATCGGTATGATGAGACATGCCAGATGATGTAAAGCTATCAATGGCCTTCCGCCGCTAAATACCTATAAATTTTGAGTAACCCATGACTGATTCAATTCAAATCTTGATGTGTGCCCCCCATCATTACGATGTTGATTACGTCATCAATCCCTGGATGGAAGGAAACATTCATCGCTCCTCACGAGAACAGGCCGAGGCGCAGTGGAATCGGCTTTATGAAGTCTTAAAGACTTACGCAGACGTGACTTTGGTTGAACCACAGCCGGGATGGCCGGATATGGTATTTACGGCAAATGCTGGATTGGTTTTGGGCGATACGGTCGTGCTCAGTCGCTTTTTCCATCCTGAACGACAGGGGGAAGAGCCGTATTTTCAGCAGTGGTTTCAAGATAATGGCTATACCGTCCACACGCTGCCCAAAAGTTTGCCCTTTGAAGGGGCAGGGGATGCGCTGTTAGACCGAGCCGGACGGTGGCTCTGGGCTGGATATGGGTTTCGCTCTGAACTCGATTCTCATCCCTATTTGGCAAAGTGGCTGGATGTAGAGGTGCTGTCTCTCAGGCTTGTGGATCGACGCTTCTATCACCTCGATACCTGCTTTTGTCCACTCACAGATGGGTATCTGCTGTACTATCCAGCCGCCTTTGACACCTATTCTAATCGCATGATTGAGCTGCGTGTGCCAGCCGAGAAACGAATTCCGATCGACGAAGTGGATGCGGTCAATTTTGCCTGTAACTCAGTGAACATTAACCGCGTTGTGGTGATGAATAAAGCCAGTGATGGCCTGAAGCAAATCTTGGGCGATCGCAATTTTACCGTGGTCGAAACGCCCCTAACAGAATTTTTGAAAGCAGGCGGCGCGGCGAAGTGTTTGACGCTGCGCATGACAGAACCGCGCCCAGACTCTCCCCAAGCGTCTTCCATTCAAAGCCGAGTGGTTCATCTTGAAGGTCATTTATTAGATTCCGGTCTCGTGAATCAGGTTCTAGACACCATTGTGGCGGGGGGCGGCAGTTTTCAAGTCCTCAAGTTTCACCTTGGTGAACAGCGCCAAGATGCCTCGGTTGCAGAGGTCAAAGTCTCAGCGCCAGATCTAGAGGTGATGGCAGACATCATGGGGCAGCTCATTGATCTGGGTGCCATTGGCGTGACGGAGGAAGCGGCGCAAGCGCATCTCGCGACAGTCCCCCAGGCGGGGGTTGCACCAGATGATTTCTATGTGAGCACGATTTACCCGACGGAAGTCTTGATTGCGGAGCAGTGGGTGAAGGTGCAGGGGCAGCGGATGGACGGGGCGATCGCCGTCACAACTTCCCCTGAAGGTTCCATTGCTCGCTGTAAGCTCCTGCGGGATTTGCAGGTTGGCGAATCTGTGGTGGTGGGCAGTGAGGGCATTCGCACCAAGCGCAATACGACCACCCTTAAAAAAAGCTCAGCCGAAGAATTCAGCTTTATGGGGGCTGGGGTTTCAAGCGAGCGTCGGGTTGAGCTGGTGGTTGAACAAATTGCCTGGGATCTGCGCCGGATTCGAGATCAGGGCGGTAAGGCCGTCGTCACGGCAGGCCCTGTGGTGATTCACACAGGCGGCAGCGAACATCTCAATAAGCTGATCCGCGAGGGCTATGTCCATGCGCTGCTGGGGGGGAATGCGATCGCCGTGCACGATATTGAGCAGTCGCTGATGGGCACTTCTTTGGGCGTTGACATGCAGCGCGGCGTTTCGGTGCATGGGGGGCATCGCCACCACCTCAAGGCTATCAATACCATTCGTCGCTGCGGCAGTATTGCAAAGGCGGTAGAGCAGGGGGTTTTACGCAGCGGCGTGATGTACGAGTGCGTGAAGCATAACGTTCCCTTTTCTCTGGCGGGATCGATTCGGGATGATGGCCCTCTGCCGGATACCAAGATGGATTTAATTGAGGCCCAGGCAGATTATGCTCGCTTAATTGAAGGAGCCGATCTGATTTTGATGCTTTCGAGTATGCTTCATTCGATCGGCGTGGGGAACATGACGCCTGCGGGGGTGAAAATGGTCTGCGTGGATATTAATCCGGCGGTGGTGACTAAACTGAGCGATCGCGGTTCGATTGAGTCGATTGGCGTTGTGACCGATGTGGGGCTGTTTCTGAGCCTTTTGGTGCAGCAGCTCAATAAGCTGACTGGACAGTATGCTCGTCTGTAGCAACGGGTTTCGGCTTCGCTCAACCCTCAAATCCCGTATGGGCAAGGGTTGAGCGGCCTGTCCTGCTGTGTCCTGCCTGTCCTGAGCCTGTCGCTTTGACGTAGCCTCGCCTCTGGCGATAGGGAGCCGAAACCCAATCTCGTCTAGTAATTTGTGTCTATGAAATTAAGCCGCGACCAATGCTGGGGTTGCAGCATCTGCCTGGGATAATGCCCCGCGAATGGCATCCACATTTTTACGGGCATCGCCAAACAGCATGAGAGTGTTGTCTTTGTAAAACAACGGGTTATCTACTCCTGCGTAGCCACTTGCCATACTGCGTTTCATCACAACAACCTGCTTTGCATGCCAGACTTCTAACACAGGCATCCCTGCAATGGGGCTATTGGGATCTTCCAATGCGCTGGGGTTGACCGTATCGTTGGCTCCAATTACCAGCACCACGTCGGTTTTCTCAAAATCCTCATTGATTTCATCCATCTCTAGCACAATGTCGTAGGGCACGCTGGCCTCTGCCAACAGCACATTCATGTGCCCTGGGAGTCGCCCTGCAACGGGATGGATACCAAAGCGGACATTGACACCGCGATCGCGCAAAATTCTCGTAATATCTGCCACTGCATGCTGTGCTTGAGCCACCGCCATGCCGTAGCCAGGGGCAATAATCACGTTTCGGGCATTTTTCAATAGCTCCACTGTTTCGTCAATGGTGGTGGAAGTGGCTTCACCTTCAATGGCCTTCGCGGCACCCGTTGCTTTGCCCGTACCAAATCCACCCAAAATAACGCTAATAAACGAGCGGTTCATGGCTTTACACATGATGTAGCTTAGGATGGCTCCGCTGCTGCCCACCAGCGCCCCTGTAATAATCAGCAGGTCGTTATTGAGCATAAACCCAGCCGCCGCCGCCGCCCAGCCCGAATAGCTGTTGAGCATAGAAATCACCACGGGCATATCCGCACCGCCGATCGCCGCGACCAGGTGCAGACCCAACAGACAGGCGATCGCCGTCATAATTAGCAATGGCTGAAGTCCAGTGGGTGCATCTCCGCCCATAAACTGCACACCCAAGATGAGGGTGCCGACCAGAAAGCTGATATTGAGCAGATGGCGACCGGGCAGCATCAGGGGTTTGCTGCTGATTAGCTCTCGCAGTTTGGCAAAGGCCACAATCGAGCCAGCAAAGGTGACGGCTCCAATAAACACGCCTAGATAAATTTCGATTTGGTGAATGGTGGCCTCAGCCCCAACCAGGGTGGCTTCTTCGCTGAGGTAGTTGCCAATGCCCACTAGTACAGCGGCAAGCCCCACAAAACTATGTAGAATCGCCACCAGTTCCGGCATGGAGGTCATGGCAACCCGTGAGGCCAAGGTTGCCCCAATTAATGCACCAGGGATAATCATGGCGGCGAGAGTGGCAGACCCTGTGAGATTGACATTGCCGCTTAAGGCCGTGGCGAGGAGGGCGATC
>JANNDV010000039.1:0-6136 GCA_031387975.1 Acaryochloridaceae cyanobacterium OTE_75_metabat_521
CGGGTAAATCAACGATGGCGCAAGCTTTTCATGGCCACGGGCATCCGGTGATGACAGATGATGTGATGGTGGTTCAATTGGGCGGAGATTGTCCGATGGTGCTTCCAGGGTACCCTTTGATTAAGCTGTGGCCTGAATCAGTTGCTGCTACGGGCTATGCCCCTGACAGCATGCCCTTTATTCATGGTTTATCGACCAAGCGATCGCACAAACTCACCTATGGATTTGGGCAGGCGGCTTTTCCCCTGGGGCGCATTTATGTTTTAGATGAAGGGGCTGAGCATCGGATTGTGGAGCTAAATGCTTCAGATGCTTGTATTGCACTGCTTCAGCATTCTCGTGCGACTACGTTGCTGACGCATTCTGAGTTTAGAACCAAGAATTTTCGAGACTGCACTTGGATGGCGCAGAATGTTCCCATTGCTCGATTTGAGCGCAAGCCTGCACTGTCTGAGCTGGCTGATTTGGTAAAATTCGTTGAAGCAGACTTAAGGGGCATCACCACACCCGTGGGTGTTTAAGGTGTTCTTCCCTATGCAGGCATTACAAAAAATACGTCAACGAATTACAAAAGCCTTTCATTTGCTCCCTGCCCTGCGGCTGGTGTGGCAAAGCTCGCCGCAATGGACAGTTGCTCGTATTGTGGTGCTGAGCTTACAGGGGGTACTGCCGCTGATCTCGCTTTATTTACTTAAGCTCATCATTGACCAAATTGCGGTGAGCTTAACGGCTGCAAATAAGGCAGTGGCGTTTGAGCATGCGCTCTTTTTGCTGATTTTGTCTGGGTGCGTCATGCTCGTCACCAGCGTATTTGCGTCCTTAGCAGAGTTGGTGAATGCAGCCCAGACCTATCGGGTTACAGATCATGTTCAAGAGATTCTGTTTCAAAAGTCGGCTGAGATTGACCTTGAATATTACGAAAACGCGCAATATTACGACACCCTCCAGCGCGCCCAGCAGGAGGCATCGTTTCGACCTAATCAAATTCTGAATCGGATTGCGCAGGTTTTACAAAACGGCATTTCACTTGCGGGGATTTTAGCGCTGCTAATATCGCTGTACTGGGGGCTCGCTGGCGTGCTGCTGGTGGCGGCACTGCCTGCGCTTTGGGTGCGGCTAAAATTTGCGAAGGTGCAGTATCAGTGGCAGCGTAAGCGAACCAGCTTAGAGCGGCGCTCTATGTATTTAGGGGTGCTGTTAGCGCACGATCAGTTTGCTAAAGAGATTCGGCTGTTTAATTTGAGCGGCCTGTTTCGGCGGCAGGGGCGTGAGGTGCGGCTCCAGCTCTACCAAGAGAATTTTCGGCTCATGGCTCGACGGGCGATCGCCAACCTATCGGCAGAAAGCTTTGCCAAGGTTTTGACAGTGGCGGTCTTTGTGTTTATTGCCTATGAGACGATTCAGGGCAGGCTTAAGATTGGCGATTTGGTGCTGTATCAACAGGCGCTCCAGCGAGGAGAGTCGGCACTGCAAGGGGTTTTGAGTGGGTTGTCGGGGCTATACGAAGACAATCTCTTTTTGACCAACCTATACGAGTTTTTGAACCTGAAACCTAAAATTGCGGATCCGGCCGATCCGAAGCCATTCCCGAACCCAGTGCAGCGCGGGATTGAAGTGAGGGACGTGAGCTTTCAGTATGCCGATACGCCAAGACAGGCTTTAAATGGGGTTTCTCTCAAAATTTTGCCCGGAGAAACGATCGCCTTAGTGGGCGAGAATGGCTGCGGCAAAACGACGCTGATTAAGCTATTGTGCCGTCTTTACGAACCCACCCAGGGACAGATTCTAATTGACGGGATTGATATACGAGACTTTGCGATCGCCGATTTGCGGCAGGACATCAGCGTTATTTTTCAAGACTACGCCAAGTATTTTTTCTCGGTGCGAGACAATATCTGGCTCGGCAATATTCAGTCTTCCGTCGATCAAGACGTTGAGCAGGCTGCACGGCGATCAGGTGCCCATGACGTGATTGAGCAGCTGCCCAAGGGCTATGACACCATTTTAGGCAAGCTGTTTGAGCAAGGTGAAGAACTGAGTATTGGTCAGTGGCAAAAAGTTGCCTTGGCGCGCGCCTTCTTGCGAAATTCGCAGCTCATTATTTTAGATGAACCGACGAGCGCGATGGATCCGATGGCGGAGTATGAGGTGTTTCAGCGATTTCGAGAGCTAACCCGCGATCAAATGGCGGTGCTGATTAGCCATCGGCTTTCGACGGTTAGAATGGCGGATCGCATTTATTTGATGGACAACGGACACATTGCTGAAGCGGGAACCCACGCGGAGTTGGTTGAGCTGAACGGTCGCTATGCCAGACTATTTGAGTCCCAGGCCGAGAATTATCGTTAAGGGTTGGGGCATCATATTAGACCTCTTGCATCACTCCTAGCCTCCTCATCCCAACCCCCTTCGGCAGGCTCAGGACACCGCTTCTCCCACCAGGGGAGAAGGGCTAGTTCTGGCTCCCCTCGCCCGTTCTGGGAGAGGGGCTGGGGGAGAGGGTAATATTTGTGCCAACGGTCTAGTGAAGTTGTCCAATGAAGTGAGTCCCGCCTTCGCTACACTCTAGACATCAACCCTGCGTTTTTGACGGATAGTGGAGCATCGGCAATGTTATCAGGCTTAACCCAAACTGGTCCCCGCCAGCGCGAAATTGCTGAAATTGTGCTGCGTAACGGCTGGGGCTATATGCGTCGTCTGCTCATGGGGCGACAGTCTGATGAGCCAGAGTTCCCCACGCCTGCGGTGCTGCGCAAAATTTTAATTGAGCTGGGGCCTGTCTACGTCAAGCTGGGGCAGCTTTTAAGTACGCGCCCCGATTTGCTCCCCAGTGCCTATATTGACGCACTCTCGACGCTCCAGAGCAATGTACCTGCGGTGCCTTGGTCGGTGGTGGAGCCTGTGCTGCGGCAGTCCTTGCGACAGCCTTTAGAGCAGGTGTTTGCCCAGGTGCAGCCCATTGCGATCGCCGCAGGTTCCATTGCCCAAGTCCATCGCGCTACCCTCATCAACGGGCAAGAAGTTGCCCTTAAAATCCAGCGCCCCGGCATTGCGGAGGTGGTAGAGCAGGATATTCAGCTCATTCAATTTTTGGCAGGGTTGGCGGGTAAAACGGAGTTAGGCAAAGAATATGCCATCCAAACCCTTGCCGTCGAGTTTTGCGATGCCCTTAAAGACGAGCTGAGCTTTCGCCGCGAAGCAGGCTTTACCGATGAACTGCGGCGCAATCTTGCCAAAAGCCGCTGGTTTAACCCCGCTAAAATGCTCATCCCCGCCATTAACTGGGATATTACTTCCGAAAATCTGCTGGTGATGGAGTGGCTGAATGGCGGCCCTATTTTAGAGGCGCGTCTAGCGGGGACAGGCTTGGGGAATGATACCCAGGGGGAACGGCGATCGCTGATGATTATGCTATTTCGCGCCTTTGCCCAGCAGATCTATGTGGATGGCTTTTTCCATGCCGACCCGCACCCAGGCAATATTTTTTACCTTGGGGAAGGGCAACTGGCGCTGTTAGATTGCGGTATGGTCGGTCGGCTTGACCCCAATACCCAGCGCCTGCTGACCGAAATGCTGCTGGCAATTGTTGAAATGGACGCCCGTCGCTGCGCTCAGCTTACGCTGGAGCTGGCAGAAACCACCCAGCCTGCGAATATCCCAAATTTAGAGCAAGACTATGAGCGGCTGCTGCGTAAATACTACAACCGCGATCTAGCCGCGATTAACTTTAGCGAAGTGTTTTATGAAATTTTACAGGTGGCGCGTAACAATAAAATCCGGTTGCCCAGTTCTTTAGGGCTGTATGCCAAAACCCTTGCCAACCTCGAAGGCGTAGTCCGCTCCTTTGACCCCAGCATCAACCTATTTGAAGAAATTAAGCCCCTCATGACCGACCTGTTTCAAAAGCAGCTCATGGGTGAAGCGCCCCTTCAGGCGCTTTTGCGCACGGCTTTAGACCTTAAAAACTTAACGCTTCAGTCACCCCGTCAAATGGAGCTAATTTTAGAGCGCGTCACTTCAGAAAATCTAACGTGGCGTGTTTCTATCCCAGAGCTAGATGGCATGCGCCGCACTCTAGATGCTGCTGCCAATCGTTTATCTTTCAGTATTGTGGTGGGTGCCCTAATCATGGGCGCTGCCACAATTACCGCTCAAACCCAAGCCAGCCGATTTATCTGGATTAGCGATTCTCTTTTTATTGCGGCGAGTGTGATGGGGCTATGGCTGGTGATTAGTATTTTGCGATCGGGGCAGTTGAAGTAAAGCGTAGGCTAACGACCAAGATTAGCAAATTTAGAGCGCGGCGATCGCCTTTTTGTATCCTCACCGCAATACTTTTTCGATCATTGGTTCAGTTTTTCTGCTGCTGATTTTCTGCTGTCAAAATCTTGCTCTGTAGATTGGCTCGCAACTAAGATTTGGACTTGGAAGTGAGAGGACTTCAGACCGAAAACCGTCGCATTCTAGACCAGCTCATTAACCGCAACGACGATCAGTCCAATGCTGCGGCAAACTATTTTCAGCAGCGCAGGTTACTATCCTGCGCCTGTATGGAGCGATCGCCGTGCCGCCTCTGCCACCAAGGGGTTGCTGTCTTTGCGCAAAAACTTCAGCGCTGACTGACTTTGAGGGTCTGGCAAATTGCCCAAAGCTTCGGCTAAGCGCTTGCGGAGCAGCCAGTCCTCTGCATCCACAAATCGTAGAAGGCGACTTAAGGTATCTACAGCGCCAATCTCGCCTAACGCCGTGATCGCCGCTTCTTGCAGCAGAACGTGTTTGCTCTCCAGTGCCTCCAGCAAAACGGTTGTAGCCTGAGGATCTTTCAAGTTGCCTAAGGCCACGGCTGCACTAAACTGCACCAGCCAATGCTCGTCTTCGTAGAAAGCATGGCGCAACGGCTCAAGAGCGCGGCGGTCTTCGAGGTAGCCTAAGGCTCCGGCGGCGATCGCCCGCATATTGTGGTCTGGGTCGCCCGTCAAAATGGGCACCAACAGCGATAGGTTTGCTGGCGTGGGCTGAATACCCAGAGAATACACCGCCATCCCGCGAATTTGGGTGTTGTCGTCTGCCAGCGCCTGCTGAATCAACGGCAGGGCAGCCAGGGCGCAGATGTAGCCTTTTTGCAGCTCAATCATCGCCAAAACTCGGTCTTTAACATTTGGGCTTTGCAGTTGAACCGCAAGCTGCTCTAGACTAAGTTGACTCATACAAACCAATTCTCAAAACAAACTTTAATAAAGGTCATAGAGTATTTTGGGTAACGCAAATCAGGGGCGAATGCTCCTCTCCCACAACTTTGACATCTCACCGGACGTTATACCAGCGCTTAGTCGAGAAGAATTTGCGCAAGTGTTTCGCTCAAGGTTAAGCGCCCAGTCAAACCTGCACTGTCGGCTGATTGATCATCCCCATTGGACAGTTGAGGTTTTGTTTGCAACCCCAGAATTTTCTGCCCAACAGGTGGGGGAGCTGTGCGCCCAAGCATTAGTAGAAGCGAGATCGCCACACATCACCTCAGGCACTCAACCGGAAATTCTAATCTTAGGGGGTCTTAAGACCACACCGCCGACTAGCAATTCCCCCGATGCCCTCCAGCCTGGAGAATGGGGTGTAGACGTGGTAGAAACACCTTCTGGGGATGCGTTTTTGCAGGGAATCGCCTGGGAAACCACCATTGCCCAGAAGTCAACAGATAGCATTTTTAAGGTAGTGCGTCAGATCGTTTAGCTTAGGACTTACGCAACCAAGACTGTAAAACTCATCAAAAAGGCTTTTGAGATCGCTCTTTTTCTGGTTTAGCCACCCCAAAAGAGCGAAGAAGATGAGTAAAAATAATAGAGCTTATGCTCCAAGCCACCAAAGGACTACCCCTTAAAACAACTCAAACCGTAGACATCCACTTAATCACCCAATAGAGCTAGAATCAGCCCAACTTTGATAAGAACGAGAGTATTGAGGCAAATGCAATGTACGTAGACCCGCAGAAAGCGCGACTAGAACGAGAGCGACTAGAACGGGAGCGTCAAGCCAGAATAAAAGCCGAAAAAGACCGCAAAGCCAAAATTGAGGCCGAGAAAAAGCGTCAGGCCAAAATTGAAGCTGAGAAAAAACGCAAAGCCAAACTAAAAGCCGAGGA
>JANNDV010000042.1:0-1627 GCA_031387975.1 Acaryochloridaceae cyanobacterium OTE_75_metabat_521
TTCCAGGGGATGGCTCTAAATATGCGCCAGTCTGTCCCCGAAATTGCAAAATCTCTAATTGAGCATTGATCACAACACCAACGGAAGCATAGTGATTCAACGCAATCTGATCCGCTGCTTTGTGCAGTTCTGTCTCATTCTGGCTCTGACCGACCACGATAGGTTCAGGACTAGAAATCTCTAACGGAGCGCCACTGTCCATCAGATCCATGCTCCAGCCCAGTGAGGAGGGCTGTTTTTCATAAATTTTGTATTTTTGATCAACCAAGGTAAACAGATTTGAAAATTCTCCTACCGTCTCGGAGGTACCCAAAAGCAGATAGCCCGTAGGCATCAAGCCGTAATGAAACATGGGCAATACCTTTTTTTGCAGAGAGGATCCTAAATAAATCAAGACGTTACGACAGCTAATCAAGTCCAGCCGAGAAAAAGGCGGATCGCTAATCAGGTTTTGTCGGGCAAAGATACACAGCTCACGCACGGCTTTGTTGATTTGATAGCCTCCCTCAACTGCCGTAAAAAAATGCTGAAGTCGTTCAGCAGAGACATTGATTACCTGATTTTGCAGGTAAATCCCAAGGCGAGCTTTCTCGATCACCCATTCGCTTACGTCGGTCGCAAAGATCTGAATCAGGGGCTTCTGGGGCTGGTGTGCCAAAAACTCTAGTAGGCATATTGCAATAGAGTAGGCTTCTTCGCCCGTCGAGCAGCCTGCGACCCAAATCCGGATCGGTAAGTCTGGCGATCGATGACGCATCATCGCGGGAAAAACGTCTTGTTTGAGCGCTTTAAAAGCATCTTCCTCTCGGAAGAAACGGGTGACGTTAATCAAAATCTCTTGGGATAATGCCTGCACTTCCGCTGGCTTTTCATGGAGATAACGCACATAATCGTCTAATTTCTCTAGCCGATAAAGCGCCATACGACGGAAGATTCGCCGATTGATTGTGGTGTGTTTATAGTGCGTGAAATCAATCTTTGTTGCGGCTCGCAGCAGATTAAAAATAGTGGACAGGGCATCCTTTGCGTCGGGCTGCTCTTCGGGGATGACTGCCAAAATGGGGCTGGTCACATAGGGGTGACGGCTAATGTCTGCCAGCTTTTCGGCGATCGCCTCTGGTGACAGAATGAAGTCTACGTGACCTGTAGCGATCGCCGTATTCGGCATACTACTCACCTGAGCAGAGTCTTCCGATTGGGCGAACGTAATGCCACCCGCTGCCTTGATCGCCTCTAATCCTTTAGCGCCATCGCCATCCGCACCTGATAAAACAATCCCGATTGCTTTTGAGCCGCGATCTTCCGCTAACGAATAAAAAAAACCATCAATGCTCATATTGACTCCACGGGGTTTTTTGCGAGGAGTGAGGCGAAGTACCCCTTGAGCGCTCGTCATCATAGTATTGGACGGAATTACATAGACGTGGTTGGGTTCTACCACCATGCCATCCTGCACTTCGCACACAGGCATCTGAGTTGTCCGCGAAAGGATTTCACTCAACAAGCTTTTCTGACTAGGATCTAAATGCTGAACTAGCGCAAATGCCATACCGGTGTCGATTGGCAAATGGCTCAGCAATTGAGTAAACGCTTCCAATCCCCCAGCAGATGCTCCAATTCCAACAAC
>JANNDV010000048.1:0-34605 GCA_031387975.1 Acaryochloridaceae cyanobacterium OTE_75_metabat_521
GTTCTGGCTCAGGCGCTCATTCGTGAAGGCATGAAGAACGTAGCCGCAGGTGCAAACCCCGTAGCTCTACGACGCGGCATTGATAAAACCATTGATGCGTTGGTTAAAGAAATTGAGGTGATGGCGAAGCCTGTTGAAGGCGATGCGATCGCCCAGGTTGCCACCATTTCTGCTGGAAACGACCCTGCCGTGGGCGCAATGATTGCGGAAGCCATGGAGAAAGTCGGTCGTGATGGTGTGATCACCGTCGAAGAGTCGAAGTCTCTTGCCACCGAAATGGATATTGTCGAAGGGATGCAGCTTGATCGCGGCTACATTTCCCCTTACTTTGTCACCGATTCTGAACGCATGGTGACAGATTTAGTCAACGCCCGCATTTTGATTGTGGACAAAAAAATCTCTAGCATCCAAGAGCTAGTCACCACCCTTGAAAAGGTTGCCCGTGCGGGTGAGCCACTGCTCATTATTGCTGAAGACATCGAAGGCGAAGCCCTCGCAACCCTCGTGGTCAACAAGCTGCGCGGCGTGCTTAACGTGGTTGCCATCAAGTCCCCTGGGTTTGGCGATCGCCGTAAGGCCATGCTAGAAGACATTGCTGTCCTCACAGGCGGTCAGGTCATCTCTGAAGAAGTGGGTCTATCTTTAGATCGCGTTGAGCTAGAAATGCTGGGTCAGGCGCAGCGCGTCACCATCACCAAAGACAACACCACCATCATTTCAGAAGCAGGCAACCGTCCTGACCTCGACAAGCGCGTTGAGCAGCTTCGTCGTCAGTTGGCTGAAACCGACTCTGACTATGACAAAGAAAAGCTGCAAGAGCGGATCGCAAAGCTCGCAGGTGGCGTGGCAGTCATCAAAATTGGGGCAGCCACCGAAACCGAACTCAAAGATCGCAAACTGCGCTTTGAAGACGCACTCAACGCAACCAAGGCCGCTGTGGCGGAAGGAATCGTCCCTGGTGGCGGCACCACGCTGATTCACCTCGTCAAAAAGGTCGAAGAAATTAAGGCGACCCTGGGTGAAGAAGAAGCCATCGGTGCTGATATCGTGCGTCGCGCCTTAGAAGCGCCCCTCCGTCAGATTGCGGATAACGCAGGTGTCGAAGGCTCAGTCGTGGTCGAAAACGTTCGTACCAAGGGCTTCCCCATCGGCTACAACGCGCTCATTAACACCTACGAAGACATGATTGCCGCTGGCATCATTGACCCCGCTAAGGTTGTGCGCGCAGGTCTGCAAAATGCAGGCTCCATTGCCGGACTGGTGCTGACCACAGAAGTGATTGTGGTAGACAAGCCCGAAAAGCAAGGTGCTGCGCCTGATATGGGTGGCATGGGCGGCATGGGCGGCATGGGTGGCATGGGCGGCATGGGCGGCATGGGCGGCATGGGCGGCATGATGTAGTTCATGCGTTTGATGCAGATCAAACCCTAGGGACTGTTGAACGGTTCAGGATCGTGAATTAAATAACTAGAGGATTGATTCGCAGCGATGCGCTTTGCACTCCCTCATCCCCTAACCCCTTCTCCCAGGACGGGAGAAGGGGGACAAGATTCTTACTCCCCTCTCCCGTCCTGGAAGAGGGACTGGGCGTTGCCCTGAGCCTGTCGAAGGGGGAGAGGGTCAAAGTTAGGGATTATTAAATCCATAATCCTTAGGTTTATTTAGCCAAAAGGGCGATCGCAGCAGTGTTGCGATCGCCCTTTTGCGTTTGTAAGCAAGGGGTTTGGTGTAAAGCAAAGGAAGCATGTTAGGCTTTTGGGGTTCGTGGCATTGCGCTTGTTTTACCCGTGAAAAATCAGCGCCGTCAGAACCTTTTACCCTTATTGATCAGAACCTCCGTACTGCCTCCATGAAGTCATATCTTGCTGCGGCTATTCAAATGACTAGCCTTCCCGATTTACGCCATAACCTCGCTCAAGCAGAAGAACTGATCGATCTAGCAGTGCGTAGAGGCGTAGAGCTAGTGGGCTTACCTGAAAACTTTGCGTTTTTGGGCAACGAGTCAGTCAAAATTCAGCAGGCGGCTGAAATTGCTGTTGAGAGCGAGAAATTTCTTAAAACCGTGGCCCAGCGCTATCAGATCACCATTTTGGGCGGTGGCTACCCAGCCCCAGCCAAAGATGGCAAGGTCTACAATACCGCGCTCCTCATTGGCAAAGATGGCAAGGAATTAGCGCGTTACGAGAAAGTACATCTCTTTGATGTAGAGCTACCCGACGGCAATATCTATCAAGAATCCACCATGATTGTCGCGGGAGAGAAACCCGCTCCGGTCTATGCCTCAGAACAATATGGCAACTTGGGTCTGTCGGTCTGCTACGACGTTCGTTTTCCTGAGCTGTATCGCGCGTTAACCCAAGCCGGAGCCAATGTGCTGTTTATTCCAGCAGCCTTTACCGCCTTTACGGGCAAAGATCACTGGCAGGTGCTGCTCCAGGCACGCGCCATTGAAAACACCAGTTACGTCATCGCCCCCGCCCAGACGGGTCAACATAACGCTCGCAGACAGTCCCACGGGCACGCCATGATTGTGGACCCTTGGGGGGTGGTACTGGCCGATGCCGGAACGGAACCCGGAATGGCGATCGCCACCATCGAACCACGCCGTCTAGCGCAAGTCCGTCGTCAAATGCCCAGTCTTAACCATCGCGTTTTTTAGTAAATTCGGCCTGAGATGGGGAACGATAGTAACGCTACATAGCGTCTGTTACTCAAGAGCACTCTCAGGCAAAGAATTTGAAGCGTGGCGATCTCGGTCGAGCAGCACTATGATGTTGGGGCTGAGCGCCGGCTTAACAGTGCCGATGGCTTGAAACGACTTCGAGAGATTTGTTGGAAGACGGAGACTGGCGGATGGGGCAATGTCTTAGGCTTAATCAAAAACGGTCAACCGATAAGGCGATCGCCCTTCTGGGGGGAATTGTAGTCAGCATGATGGGCATTGGCCTATTTGCCAATGCCGTAACCGCCGCACAATTAAAGTCTTGGCGCTTTGATGCCACTGCAAATCGGCTAGAGTTCTTGACGGATGAAGTGATTCAGCCTCGGGTACAGCTTTTGCCTAATCCCGTTAGGCTTGTTGTCGATTTACCAGGGGTGCAGCTCGAGCAACCTACCCTAAACCAAGCCTATAGCGCTGCGGTTCGCTCCATTCGGATTGGTCAATTTGATGCCCAGACGGCTCGAATTGTGGTGGAGTTATCCCCTGGCTATACGGTCGATCCGCAGCAGGTAAGGGTAAAGGGCAACGCCGATGCCTCATGGTCGATTGATTTACCCACGCCTCAGTTAGCCCAAAACGCCCCAGACAACGGTAGCCCTAGCGCAGGAGCCTCTACGCTAATTGTGGCTCCTGCCAATGACAGTAATCTCCCCAATGCTCCATTGCAGCCATCTGCGCCACTGCGTCCCTCCGGCTCAGCCGCAATTGCGCAGTCAATGGGCAATGCCAGCACCTTAGAAGATGTGCTGGTGACGACAGACGGCTTATTTCTCAAAACTCGGCAGGCTGTTTTGGGCGCACAGATCACGCGCAGCCAGAACCGTCGAGAAATATTTGTAGATTTAAGCGGGTTATTGGCGGTTGCGCCGCTGACTCAGAATGAATACCGCATGAACTACCACGGTGTTCAGAGCGTTGCGGTTCGCCAAATGTCTGCACAGCCGCCCGTTACACGGGTAACGCTGAAAGTAGACCGCAATAGCCCAGACTGGATTGCCAGCGTCAGTCGATTTGGCGGTGTTGTACTCCTACCTCAAAGGGGAGGGTCTAGAGCCGAAACAACCCGACCCACTGAAACCATCAGTCTATTGCAGGGGCGCAGTGTGGCCTCATCCTCTGCCACTTCTGCAAATCCAATTCGGTCATCGCCCCCATACCCTGGGGGCAGTCAGTCTCTTGCAACGCTGCGAAATATTTCTTTGGGCGGTAGTCAGCTCTTCATTCAGGCAGATCGCCCTGTTTCTTACACGATGGGATGGGAAGGCTCGCGCTACCGCATTACCCTGCGCGATGCCCAGTGGTCTACCAATATTCGCAGTCCACAGACTGGATTTGGCAGCGCCATTACGGATATTGCGCTGCGACAAGAAGGCCAAAATGCAAGCATTTTAGTCACCCCTGCCCCTGGTGTTCGCATTGGTACCATTGGTCGCTTTGGATCTGGGGGGATTGTTTTGAGCTTAAATCGCTTTGGAAACAGCAGCAGCAGACCTACTGCTACGATTTTTCAACCCAATACGATACCCAATACCGCTGGTTTTCCGCAGCCTACGTTACCTCGCCCTAATGGACGACGCGTTGTGGTCATTGATCCTGGGCATGGCGGTACTGATCCTGGCGCAATTGGGATTGGTGGCTTGCGAGAAACCAATATTACGCTGCCCATTAGCCTAGAAGTAACACGACTTTTGCAGCAGCAGGGTCTACAGGTCTATCTCACTCGAGCCGATGAATCACGAGAGGTTGATTTACCCCCTCGCGTGGCGCTGGCAAAACAGGTGCGTGCTGACGTTTTTGTGAGCATCCATGCCAATTCTATTAACCTAAGCCGCCCAGACATTAATGGGGCAGAGGCATACTATGCCCCTGGTTCTGCATCAGGGGCTGAGCTATCTCGGATTATTCTTAACAGCATTACGCGTAGCGTCAATATTTCAAGCCGTGGGATCCATTCGGCAAGATTTTATGTCGTTCGCAATACGCCGATGCCTGCAACTCTTATAGAAACAGGATTTGTGACAGGAGCAGAGGATGCACCAAAGCTGGGAGATCCTAATTTTCAGCGACAGATGGCAGCGGCGATCGCCCAGGGCATCATTGAGTTTCTCAATCAGCGTTAGGGAACCACAGAGCAGCAGGATTCGCAAATCCTGCTGCTCTAGAGATATGGGCTTACTTCACGTCTAGCTTAGCGGCAATTTTGCCAAGGGCACCTGCGTTCCCTTTGAGTAGGGTATTGTTTTTCTCAACAAAAGTACCCGTTAGCTCTACTGGAGGTGCGAGAGGAATCTCTAGCTTTTTAAGAACTTCGACCACAATGCTCTTATTTTGCAACAGCAATTTGTGATTCTTTTCAGCAATTTCGGCGGCGGCCACAGGCGTTAGAACTGGAACGGTTGCGCCCACCTTTGTTGCGATCGCCTTAAACGTTTCCTGGTTTTGCAGAATCAGAACTTGATTTTGCTCAAGGGGCGTTCCCGTCGTTGGAATCTCTCCCGTTGAAGTAATGCCTAACTTGGTCGCAATTTTACGAGCAAGCGCACGGTTGTTAACCAGCAACTCTCGGTTTTCGGTCACTAACTTGCTTTGGTCTGCCTGAGCAACCGTAAACCCATGTTCTTGAACAGAGCGCACTTGGGGGGCTTGCAGCATTGAAGCCTGAGCCCCTAAACCCAAGGAACTTAATCCAAACGCCAGCAAACTGGCACTCATACTCACAACTATTTTCATGGAAATGACACTCACAATATGACAAGCCTGACTTAATGCGTTGATAGACTGCTGCCTAAAACGCTGAATTCCAGAGCTAATGATTCAAAATAGATTCACTCTGAAATTCAGACGTTAGCAAGGTAAATCGGCTGATTTTGTAAAAATAGACACATTTCTTGCTCATCAATGCTGTAACTGCATAGATTCAATCCGACTTTGATTTGTGTCTACACAGTAGATTGTGAATTGTCAACTCTCTCTAGATACACATTGAGATAAAGATATCGATGGATGGCATGTCTAACGTTCTGTTTTAACGTAGCCAATAAGAGATAAGCATTCACCCTACTTTTGTAAGAGGTCAAAATCATGTCAGCAGCCAACGGTGTGATGATGCAGTATTTTCACTGGTACAACCCAGATGATGGTCAACTCTGGAACCAGCTTGCTGAATCTGCTGAGGATTTAGCAAAAGTAGGTGTAACGTCCCTTTGGCTACCACCTGCCTACAAGGGCACCGGCGGCGGAATGGATGTTGGCTACGGCGTTTATGATCTTTTTGATCTCGGTGAGTTTGATCAAAAAGGCTCTGTCCGCACCAAGTACGGTACTAAGGATGAATATTTAAAGGCGATTAAAGCCGCCCAAGCCGTAGGGATTCGGATTTATGCAGATGCCGTCTTTAACCACAAACTGGGTGCGGATGAAGAAGAGGAGTGTCAGGCAACGCCCTTTAATTCTGAAAATCGTACTGCAACCATTGGGGAGTATCAAACCATTAAAGCCTGGACTCATTTCACCTTTCCCGGTCGAGGCGACAAGTATTCCAGTATGAAATGGCACTGGTGGCACTTTGATGCAATCGACTATAACGCTTATAAAAATGACGAGAATGCAGTTTACCTGCTCCAAGGTAAAGACTTCGACCGCAACGTAGATCTTGAAAAAGGCAACTTCGACTATCTCATGGGCTGCGATCTAGATATGGACCATCCAGAAGTAGTAGGAGAACTGAAATATTGGGGAGAGTGGTACGTCGATACTACGGGTGTAGATGGCTTCCGGTTTGACGCGGTAAAGCACGTTTCTGCTGAATTTTTTAGAGAATGGATGGATCACGTAAGCCATTATGCTCAGCGCGATTTATTTGCCGTTGGTGAATATTGGTCTTATGAAGTAGAAGCGCTTCATAACTTTGTAGAAACGACGAATGGCAGGGTTACACTCTTTGACGCGCCGCTGCACTACAACTTTCACGTCGCCAGCACCTCGGGGAATGGCTACGATATGCGCAAGATTTTTGACAATACTCTGGTGCAGGATCAGCCGACGTTAGCGGTTACGCTAGTCGAAAATCACGATTCTCAGCCGCTTCAGTCTTTAGAGTCTATTGTTGAAGCTTGGTTTAAGCCTCTAGCATATGCACTCATCTTGTTACGGAGCGAAGGGTACCCGTGCATTTTTTATGCGGATTACTATGGCGCGCACTATAAAGATGCCGGAAATGATGGGAGTGAGTGCGAGATTTGGCTAGACAGCCATCGAGAAATTCTCGACCAGATGCTGTTTGCGCGCCAAACCTACGCCTACGGAGACCAATACGACTATTTTGACCATGCCAACACCATTGGCTGGACCCGTCTTGGTGACGAAGAACACCCTGGTGGGATGGCGGTGGTTTTAAGCAATGGTGATGCCGGCACCAAGTCGATGGAGGTGAAGCAGCCTAATGCCACCTATATCGACGTGACGGGGCATATTAGCGAACCCATTACAACCAACGAAAAAGGCTGGGCAGAGTTCAGGTGTGATGCGGGTTCGGTCTCGGTTTGGGTGCCAAAAGCCTAGAAACAAACCCTACTTTTAACATAAAGATCCAAATCGCTATATTTTTATAAAACTCTACAATATAGCAATTTGGGTCAATTCTACTTCTCTGAAGAAATTGATAAAATATTTCAACTTTATTGAAGATGGAACTGTCGTAATGTCATTTTGTATTTTCGGAATAGGCGAAAAGGACGAATAAACCAATACAGAAATGATAAAGCTTTAGGGAGTTTAAATAGCTCTTTATCTTTAATACTTGGGGTTGCCCATCCAGATCGATTCATAATATAAAGAAGATGAATGAACTGGTGCCAACGGCGCTCTCGCATCTTTATAAACACAAGTAGTCCTTCTTTACGACCAAAAGGCTCAGCCTCCTTAGGCTGAGGAAAAATAAAGGACTGAATATCTTTGATTAGGGGCTTGAGCGTTGGATCAAGCGATATCCTATCAGAAATTACATCTGGCAACTGTGAGCCTAACAAGTTACGAATTAAAAGACAGTTCAACAATAAAACGCGATCACAGCCTACTTCATGGGATTGTTTTATAACCTTTTCCCAATTAATTTGTGAGTGATGAGTGCGAATCAACTCAGCGATATCGCAAAGCCATTCTAATCTAACCCAAAGGTGACTTGAAGCATGAATACAAAGATGTAGCAACGTATCTTCAAGACTAAATGTTAGAGCATTGGTTCCATTTAAGGTTATTGGCTGTAGTCTCATCCACCAGTTTTTTAGATTTACGTGAAATGGAATAAACCTCGGTGCAATTTTCCAATGAAGATCAATTATAGTATGAGAATTATCTTTAACAAAAGAAATTTCACCAGAATGAAAATCTAAGTCTCTTTTTTGACAACTTGTTAGAGTTCCTAGGTGATAGCCACTGCTTACAAGAATTGCTTGGGCATGTGAAACCTCATGCTCTCTCACTAAAATATCTAGATCGCCAAATTGCCTAAGCGCAATGTTGTGATAGGCCAATATAGATAGGACTGGCCCTTTAAATGCAATAGCAGAAATGCCGTGGGATGAAAACAGATCTAATAGTAGAATAAGTTCGTGAGTTGATCGAAAATTTCGCAATGAGTTATTGTGGCAAAAATTTTGTAGATAAGCCAAGACTGAACTGGGGGCATCAGTTGAATTAATTTTTTTAATACTTTGATACAGTAGCTGAGTAATTCCGTGATCATTTACATAACGAATAACGTATTGCCAGTCAATCTTACCTTTTAGCAGCACTTTAATACGCTCAATCAATTCAGCTTCTAGCTCGGTTCTTGAACAATCAAGAATCAGTTGAATTTCAGGACGAGAGGCTGCGATAAAATTTTCCATTAGAAAAACAGTTTGACGCTTGCCAAACTTGCCTCGATTTTTTTAATGGGCACTATGTAAGCCTGTGTTAACGAGAAAAATTGGAAGTGGATATTTTAGAGGTGCGAAAATTTATAAGATGGTTGTTTGATTCTATTCTATTGATTTTTTCTGTAATCTTACTAGAGCTTATGCTTTTATTAAGGTTTGCTAGCCTAACAGAAGAAATATAAATTAACCTTTTGAGTTTTTGATTCAAAACCGACAGCCTAGAACCATTCCACCTAATAGGAAAAAGCCAATCCAGACGTTTTCTCGGAAGAGCTTTCCGTATATTTTGGCTGGGAGCTGTGCGGATCGCCCCAAGATTAAAACTTCCCGCCCCCATAGGAGGGTGCTAAGGGCGAGGGCAATCCAATAGCCCCAATGTAGCCCCAATAAAGACCCTAGCGCGAATAGAAATGCGACTGTGCTGGCTAAGAAGAGGGAGATCGCCACCACCACATGCCGCCCAAAGAATAAAGCGCTGGAGTTAACGCCCAGTCGCTTGTCATCAGGGCGATCGGGCATGGCATAAATGGTGTCAAAGCCTAAAGTCCAGCAGACCGTTGCGCCCCACAATAACCAAGTGCCGTGACTTAAGCTGCCCGTAACGGCACTCCAGCTAATGAGCACGGCAAATCCCCAGGCGATCGACAAGACCAATTGCGGCACTGGAAATACGCGCTTAGCACCTGGATATAGAACGATTACGGGAACTGCGGCAACACATAGCCAAAAGCTCAAAGAATTGAGGAATAGAGATAGGCCAAAGGCGCACAAAAATCCGATGATTGCCACAATAACGCCAACTTTTAGAGTTAGGGTTCGCGCGGCAAGCGGACGGGTGCGAGTCCGCTCCACTTTAGGGTCTATGTTGTGATCCCAAAGGTCATTGACAACGCAGCCTGCAGCACTCGTGGCAATGGTGCCTGCAATAATGACCAATACCAATACAGCAGGGGGCTTACCTGCACTGGCAAGTACCACAGCCCATAACGCCGGAATCATTAAGATGAGGCGACCCTCTGGCTTATTCCAACGCAGAAGGCGCACAATTTCAGTCCAAGTGGTGCCAGAAGATTTATCGTTGGGCTGCGTTGAGAGCATTGTTTAGAAGCGTGTATTTCTCTTTCATCATGACAAGAAATGCGACAGATGAGGAATAAAAAACATGGGCAAGCATGCAATAAAGCTTAGTACAGCCTAGGAAGAGTCTCAATCAAAACTTATCCAAAACATAAGGCTATCTAAATCAAACCTTATTTTCGTTTTAATATCCCCCTTACCTTGATGCCGTTTAGTGAGTAAGGCTTGTATGGATGGACTTTTTGATTTGCTAAGCATTTATTGCTTTAGCTTCTATGAGTCTTGCCCTGTAAGCATTTCGGGTCTTTGGAGATAAGTGAAATCATTAATTTATTCGTCGAATATCTATACACCAACAAATCGAGCTTGATTTTCGCCTGTAGAGACTCCGAGATGTTCA
Source organism: Acaryochloridaceae cyanobacterium OTE_75_metabat_521 (assembly GCA_031387975.1). Classification (GTDB taxonomy): domain Bacteria; phylum Cyanobacteriota; class Cyanobacteriia; order Thermosynechococcales; family Thermosynechococcaceae; genus JAAURS01. The sequence goes on from JANNDV010000048.1 coordinate 10,118, forward strand.
AGCCTTGAATATTACAAACTTCAAGGGCGTATCATCATGTGGCAACTCGCTACAGGGCTTTTCTGGACAGGCATCGGCCTGATCCTATTTCAATTTTTGCCAGACTCTTTGCCCAAGCGGTTCGGACGTTTGCTCTATTGGGTAGGGGTGCCGTTACAAGTGCTTGCCTTGGCACATAGCTCAGATTTTGCAAATGCTCCTTGGCTCCCACCTCTGATTGTGATTTTAGTGTTGATTCTAGGATTATTTACCTCCGTCCTTTGTTTAAGGGGATTAAAGCAGGCTAGAAGCAGTTGTTTAGAAGCGCAACGACCTCAAGCTATGCTTGCTGCTGAAGCTGCGGCTCTCATTTGTCCCCAAACTTCAACAGCTCGCATCTCTTCACAGCTTATTGGCGTGTTTAGCAGTGCTTGGCCTCAACATCGACCTTCTCGCGGAAGCTTTATTCTTTCTTCGATGCTGGGTAACACCATTTTTATTGGGTTAGCCGTCATTCCATCTCTGGTCAATCAAGCTTATCTGGGGTGGATTATTCTTTATGGTGTGGCTCATTATCTGTTGGGTAGCTACGGTGTTGGGGTCTTTTTGGCGAGTTATTTCGGTCGCAATCGCCAAGATCATCATTGGTCTACTCAAATTCGAGATGTGTTGATGGTGCCTGCCCTTTGGGCTTTTGCAATCGGTTTGATGAGTCAGTCCATCAATTATCCAGACATTATTGATGGGGGACTCCAATTTGCGCGATGGACTGGGGTTCCTGCCGTTTTTGTCCTGTTAGGGATGCAGTTGGGCAAATTTCGAGGCGTGCAGGGCTTAAAAACGGCTTTTGTGCCAGCAACCATTAAAATGCTGGTGCTGCCGATGGTTGCTGGTTTGGGGTTAACGCTCTGTGGTTTGCATGGAGATGCAAGGCTGACCCTAGTGTTGATGGCAGGAATGCCGACCAATTCAGCAAATCTAATCCTCGCGGAAGAATATAACCTAGATCGTCAGCTTGCGGCGGGCAGCATTGTACTCAGCACGATTGGCCTACCGCTACTGCTGCCCCTTTGGGTGACGCTTTTTCGGTAGCCTTTCTAAGGCTTTAGCGCTACAAAATCATATCCAGTGCCAGAGACCTTTCCAGGCAAAATTTTGACAAGGGTTCCCGCTTTATTGCGATCGCCAGTGGGCAAAAACTGAACGACACCTGTGGCTCCTTTCATCGAAAAACCAGGATTGGAGAGGACTTTTTGTAGTCCCTGCCGACTTAGACTGGCATTAAGCCCTATGGCGATGGCTTTTGTGGCATCGTAGGCCATTGCCGTGCGCCAATTTCCTGGGCCGCCCCAAAATTGTCGAGCATTTTTTAAATAGACCTGGTCATTCGTTGTAGAAGGATCCCAAGGAGCTTCCATTGCGATACCATTTGCCGCTTCCATCCCCTGCTGTAGGGTTTCAAAGGTATACATAGAATGGCTGGCAATGATAGCAAGTCGGCCTTTATTGGCTCGCATCACTGCGATCGCCTTTTTTAATTGTTCCACGCCTGGTGCTAGCAGTAAACTTGTGGCACCATCACTCGTCGCACGAGAAACAGCTTCTTCAGGATTAAAATCTGGTGCTGAGAAATCGCAAGCGGTTCGGGTGATTTGTCCACCGGAGGCATACACGGTCGCCTCAAAATCTTCTCGAAAAGACTTACTCGCCCGAGCCTTAGAATCAGAACAAACTGCAAACTTTGTATTTCTTTCTACCTGGACTGCATATCTAGCTAAAGCATCTGCAAAAACTCTGCTACTAGGGGTTGTCCGAAAAATAAATTTACCCATCCCACTTAATTCTCTGGCGTAGCTGGTGGGAGAAAGCATCACAATGCCTTTGCTTTCATAAATGGGTGCGACAGCAACTGAGACATCACTCGACTGATGACCAATAACCGCCAAAAGGCTCGATTCATCAGATAGTTTGGTCGCAAGGGATTTTCCAATTTCTGCGTTATTTTCATCATTGACAATTAAAATCTGGAGTAATTTACCCTGAATTTTACGTCCTTGATTGATCTCATTTTGCTGTTGTGCAACGCCTCTTAAAATCTCTTTAGCAACATTAACATTGTTGCCAATCGGAACGCTGACAGCTACTTTTATAAAGCTTCCACTAGCAGCAGCCTGTGAATTATTCAAGTAAATCAATGCTTCTGGGTCGTTACGATTCACTTTTAGAGAGACCTTAAATTGGGCGATCGCCGCTTCAAATTGCCCAGTCTTAAATTTCTCTACGCCTAATTCTTTCTCAGGGCTATCATCGACCGTTACCAATATTTTCTCACCTAAGCTCATGCGCTGACTGAGAGAAGTATCTCTATTAAAGTTGAGCCATTCGGGCAAAGAAAGTTTTGGGAAGCTCCAGGCACTGGATTGAGACTGATTGGTAGGAGCTGAATTTGTGACCGTCAATGCCGTTGAGATGGGAAGCTTTGAGGCTTTTGATGTTGATTGACTTTCGTAATTACTTAACCAGAAGATAAGTGGACCAATTAGACTAAAAATTACAAAAGAAGAGGCAAGAATAGCCTGTTTTGGACTCGCATGCATTAATCAATCCCCCAGAGGTCAAACAATAATTAAAAGTTGACAGAGAAACACGAAATGACTTATTAAAAGTTTTTATTTTAAAACGCGCGGACACTTTAGACACTCTCTGTATGATTGCGTTACATCAATACACCTAAAAGCACCGGAATACAATATTATCTCTGTCACGAACCGTTGACAACCGTAGAATTACTGACTCTTCTACCGTTACTCCTCTTCAATGGCAGGATCTTCTGACAAGACTTGCCAGCTCAAGCCATGATTTTGAGTCTTGTCTTGTAACTGCTGAGCAAACTGCTCAATTAACGCATCATCGCGACGAGGCGTCATAAAATCAATTTCGAGTGCGGTTTGGTTAGCCTTATCCATAGACTCTAGGCCACGACTCTGAATACCGTTGAGCATCATTGCTTTTCCGCTCATGAGCTGCAATAACAGGTCTCGAACCGCCATTTCTTGTGAGCGATCGCAGACTAATCTACAGCGATAGTAAGTATTCGATTCGCCTGGCTTCTGCGGCTTAAACTTAATTTGCTCAATCAAAGGCCGCAAGATCAAATTGGCGAACACGACCGCCGCCGCCCCTAAGTAAGCCTGAAACAAGAAACCACCGCCAGTCAGGGTTCCCACCGCTGCCGCACACCAGAGCGTCGCGGCAGTATTGAGTCCCTTAATACTGGCTCCATCTCGCAGGATAATGCCACCGCCCAAAAAGCCAATCCCTGAGACTACTTGGGCCGCCATTCGTGTGGGGCTTGAATCTCCTGGGGTCATGACAGACATCATCACAAACATCGAAGATCCCATGCAAACTAAAACGTTTGTTTTAAGCACTGCTTTGGTTTGTCGCCATTGGCGCTCAATCCCAATGGCTCCGCCCAAAAACAGCGCAACCCCCAACCGAAGGCTAAAATCAATCCAAGTCATTCAACGTCTCATAGGCATGGCGTATTGATTGTGACTTGAGATGTGACTCAAGAAGGTTAAGTCTGCCTTAACCTTCTTGAGAGAATAAAAGGTGGTTTTTTACGGTTTTGCTAAGAGATGGGCTGCATCATTAAAGCGGTGAATTCTCCAGAGGAGTGCGTTGTATCGGTTTTGGTCAGCGGTATGCCAACGGTCAAGGTCTAGCTCAAACTCAAACACTGCCGTGGGGGGGATGGAAAGCCCCCAGGTGCGATCGCTCCCCAAAATAGCCGCCACTAAATACTGTAAAAAACCACCGTGGGTAATCACCCAGAGCCGATCGTTGTTTTGATGCTGGGTCGTAATGGTCTGAATGAACTGCTGGGCGCGATCGCGGGCTGCCTTCAGACTTTCTGCCCCTGGAATCGGAATCCAATCCATAGATGCCATCAATGCCGTACTAAGATCAGGGTAATCTTCTTGAACCTCAGCCCAAGTCAACCCCTCTAAAACGCCATTTTTAATCTCTTGTAAATCTGGGTAGAGCACTACAGGTGCCGTAGATTCACGCGTTGCCCAGTAATCTCGTAAAATTTCGGCAGTATGTGTGGCTCTCTGAAGCGTGCTGGCATAAATGTGAGTGGGCTTCCAAGCATTTGCCACTAATGACTGACCTAACGCGTGAGCCTGCTCTACCCCTTGCTCTGACAGCGCATAGTCAACTCGTCCCTGAATGCGGTATTCTCGGTTGCCCAACGATTCTGCATGACGAACCATCAAAACGTTCATGGCACTGCGGTAGAGCGGTTTAGCGTGTTCTAATCTACTACCATCACTTTAGGCTTTTTTACTAGGTCTTTCTACCTTTTAATCTTTTGTCCCTCTTGCTCGATAGATCTCTCATCAGGTGGACAGCACTAGACCGTTTTTTCTAGAATTTGGCAAATCAACTTTTTGCAGCCATACGGTACAGTACAAAGAACTTAGCAAAACACTTGACAAAACACTTGAGATTAAAAGTAGAGTGCTGCTACGCTCTTGAGCACGATTCAAGGCTTTTGCTTTAATGGCACAAGGCATTTCCCCCCGCAAGACAACTATCAGAGTGCAATTATGAATACCGAACTTGAACCCATCCTTAAAACAGCAGAAGATACTGCCACAGACGTCATCTCTCCGACCGCGCTAGACGTTAATGCAGATACGCCTGGTACCTTGCTTAAGATTAAAAACCCAGATCAAACATTTAAAACCGCCGAATGGCAAGAACAGCTTGAAAAAGCACTTCAGTTTCTGGTGATTTTTCCAGACTATTTTGGCAGCATTTTTGGTGAGTATCGCAAGCCCCTGACTACCGTAGGGCTAATTTTAGTGGCAGGCTTGGGCATTGCGGTTGCCGATGGCGTTTTAGCCCGTCTCAATGCCATTCCTTTGTTTGCACCCACCTTTGAACTGGTGGGGCTAGGTTTTACCGGCTGGTTTGTGATGCGGTACATGCTGTACGCCAATACGCGCAGTGAGCTGCTGCAAGAATATGACCAAGTTAAAGGTCGCATTCTCGGCAAAGAAAACTAGATAACGCTACAAAGAGTCTGGCTCAACCCCAAGCGCCCGCAGTTGAGCAGCCAAGCGCTCGGCTCGCTGCTGCGCTTGCTGAACTTGTTGTTGAGCAAGCGCAGCTTGTTGTTGAGCTTGCTCAGCTTGTTGATGTTCTTGATAAGCAAGCTGCTGCGCTTGGGTTGCGGCTTCGGCAAGGGTTGGAATCCATTGGCCTGAGGCATCGTAGCAGCGCAGCCAGCTCCCGTGGGCGTCGGCGTAGATACCTTCCCAAACGCCTAAGCCAAGCTGTATGTCTTCTAGCCAGAGTTTTTGATCGGGCAAATCTAGTTCTGTGTAGCGGGTTGCAACCAACTGAAAGGCACGAAGACGATTGATATAGCGATCAAAAATGACGTAGTAGGGGATCCGCAGAATCCGTTCGTACACTTCCCATTTGGTGGGGGGCTGATTGATTTCTCGTAGGGTTTGGCCGAGATCTTCAGATTCTGTGCCAGGAGACAGCAGCTCGACAACGATGAAGGGGTTAACGCCTTCTTGCCACACCACGTAGCTCCACCGTAGGTCTGTCTGCTGGGCGGCGCGGGGGACACCTAGGACGGCAAACCAATCGGGCCGCTTATGCCACTGCGTATGCCGAACGTCGTAATAGAGGTTGATATCTGTGCCAATAAAAGTTTCGTCGGACGGATAAACGCTCGACTGAAAAGTTTCTCGCAGAAGCTGCGGCTGAAAATCGTGAAATTCGTCTGGCAAACCGGGTTCATTATGATCTTCGCTGGGAAGATCATACATGGTGGGTAAGCCCGCTTGAGTTGGGCTGAGGGGATCAGTTTGATACATGGTCAAATCCAATCTTGGCTTAGCTTCAGGGTAGCTTATTCTTGCGAGTGGGCGTACTGTCTAGGCGAGATCGCCCACTCGCTTAAGCTGCCACAGAATTTGATTGCCTTCCCGTCGCGCCCGTGAAATGTCCCAGTTGCGCCAGACCCACTGATCGCCTCGGCTGGTGACGGCGCTGGCGTGGATATCCATGAGGTCTGCCAGCTCAGCGCTGGTGATGAGGTAGCCCTGGGTGGCGATCGCATCCGCCAGTTCCAAAATCTCTAGCAAATCCCGCAGGTGCTGCGCCCGTAGGTCTAGGGATTTACTGTCGCCACTGCTTAGTTCTAAAGAGATTTGGGATGTATCGGTGGGTTCTGCCATGGGGGTATCGAGCTGCTTAAGAGAGAAAGGTTGACGCAGAGAAAAGGCACGGGCGATCGCATCGGCGCGTTCGTTGCCAGGATGCCCCACATGGGCGCGGACGTAGTGCCACTGAATTTGATTAGAATTTAGCGCATCTAAAGCCTGCCAGAGATCTTGGTTGAGGACGGGTTTGCCCTGAGCCGTCTTCCAACCGCGCTTTTTCCAGCTTGTCATCCACTTGGTAATGCCGTTTTTGACATACTCGCTGTCGGTATGCAGCGAGGCTTCGAGTGCCGAAAGTGGCAGGGTTTTCAGCGCCTTGAGTGCCTCAATGGAAGCCTGAAGCTCCATGCGATTGTTGGTGCTTTGGGGTGCGTGACCGCCTAATTCGTGTTGGGATCCATCCGTAAACTGAATCACCACGCCCCAGCCGCCAGGGCCAGGATTGCCGGAGCAGGCTCCATCGGTATAAATCGCCTTAATTGCGTTTGTCAACGTTACCACCATCGCAATTGAGCATAGCCAAGCTGAGGACGATTGAGTTCGTCTGGGGTGAGCCAATCGACGACCTTATAAGTCCCAAACACGCGATCCCACCAATCGACCGCAAGGCCAAAGTTATGATGCCACATGCCGTATTTGTGATGGACGTAGTGGACGGGCATCTTCATCCAGAAACACTTGGTGGGGTTCTCATGCTGAAGCTGATGGGCGTAGGCCGAAAAAGCCGCAAACCCTAGCCCACCTAAAAACCAGCCCCACCCCGCAGGCCAAGAGACGAAAAACATGATGGGCAGTAGAATCAGGCTGCCCAGAACGTAATCCCGAAACTCCCAAACAACGCCTTGCCCTTCGTTACGGCGATGGTGGTCGCGGTGTTTTGCCCCAATGCGAATCGAGACGTGCATAAGCCGATGAATCCAGTATTCAATCAGGCTTGCCAACACAAAGGCGGCGATAAAGAACGGCAGCGCGACACTAAAATGCTGCATGTAGGCACTGATGGCATGGGTTATGTCTGAAACAGTCATGGATAAGGGTTACTCCTTACGTCCTCTAGAGCTAATATACCGCCTTGCCTGGGGGGGTAGGTTTTCAACGGCGGCAGTAGGTCGAGGCTTGAGGGGGATCAATAGGCTGAGGCTGAGGGCGATCGCCAACCCCGCACAGCTATAGAAAACGCCCTTGAGTCCAACCATGCTTAAAATGCCGCCTAAGACTAGAGGCGATAAAAACTGCCCCAGAAAGCCCGCGCCAATCCCTGTGGCTAAAATGCTGGACTGAAGGTGTGCTGGGGCGAGATGTGCCAAAACATTGTAGAGACTGGGGGTTACTAGCCCAAAACTGACCCCAAATAGCCCAGACACCAGCATTAAAATCGGCAAGTGGGTCAGATGAGGGAACAGCATTAAAAACAGCGCCATGATCCCTAAGCTGAGCGCCGTCACGCGAAGGCTTCCCAGCCGCTGTTGTAGGGGATTGAGCAACACACCAGAGCTAAAGGCTGCCCCAACTGCCTGAATCGCTAAAATTACGCCATTCCAGACTAAGTCACTGCCGAGGGTGGTTTTGAGATAAATGGGCAGATAAATAATCGTGCCATAAACCACTGCGGAGACAACAATGAGGCTGCTAAAAATGCGAAGGCTGGCAGGGGAACTCAGGAGTTCAATGGGTCGAATATTTCCTGTGGCAGAGGTTGGTCTATTAGCACTAACGGGCATCCCTCCCTCTTTCCTAAACAGCAGGGGCGCAATTATTGCCAAGACGGCGCTCACCCCATACAGCCCAAAGGCTAACCGCCAGTTAAAGTGCCCAAGCCCTACTGCCATGAGTGGATAAATGATATTGGCAAGCGTTATGGCGGTGGCTGCATAGGCGATCGCCTGGTTCCGCGATTCCCCTTCATAACGGCGGGTCAGTAGCCCTAGGCTGCATGCCGCAATGCCGCCACTGGCAATGCCTAAAAGCCCCCGCGCCACCAGCAGCGCAGCGTAATCTGATAAAAAAGCACCGCTGATGCCCACGACTGCATAAGCGACTAAACAAGGGATTAATAGGCGCAACTGACCGTAGCGATCTGCCAAAATACCCAGGATTGGACTAAAGACTGCCAACGTTAAGTAGTGGGCGCTGACCAAACTTCCAGCCCAGCCTTGGCTCAAATTCAACTCAACGATTAGCTCTGGTAAAACGGGCGCAATTACTGCACCCGCCATCACCGTTAAGGATCCGGCAAGCAGCAAAAAACACAACACAGGGTCACGCCAAGGCGCAGAGACAGACTTGCTCACGGTTTGGTAATGTTTTAAAAAATGTTCTTCAACCATAGTCCAGCGCAGAAGCCAGGGACTAGCGAGCGAGCGCCCCTTGCAATCTTTGAGGCCAATCTTTGAAAAATAGTCAATATGGATGTTGCTCAACGTCACCTCAGCGAACTATTGTACCTTCGGGATACTGTTTAAATCGGCAAAAGTAGCTAAATCCAACCGTACGCGTTGAAGAGTAGAAACTAGGTGCCGACTGGCTTGGTGGCATACCCTTATGCTGGCAATATGGATTTAAGCCTATACTGATGAGCCATAGTGGTAAGCCGTTCGTTGTAAAGGTTCGGGGAGTCAAACGTGCAAGTTATTCAAGAATATGTTAATCAGTGGTTTGACAGCGATCTCCACCCAGATGAGTACCTTTGCCATAAAAAACAGGGCAATCTGGTTGAAATTGAAGCGGCAGTCACTGGGCAACGGCATACTGTCCTGACGTTTTGCACCAATGACGTATTGGGCTTGGTGCAGAACCCTCAGGTGCAGCAGGCTGCCATTGACGCCATTGTGAGCCACGGCACTTCCAATAGCTCCTGCTCGGTACTCAGCGGACGCATTCCGCTTCACCGAGACCTTGAGCAAGAAATTTCTGAGTTCAAGCATTTGCCCTATACCCAGCTTTTTATTAATGCTTGGATGGCAATGCAGGCGCTCGTCGATGCGTTTTGCCATCTCGCCATTCCGGTACCTGGCTTTAAGCACACCCGTGAAACGCTAATTTTGAGCGATGTGCTCAACCACGGCTGTATTGTGTCAGCGGTGGTGAATGCAGGCACGCGCTCTGGAAAGGTGTTTGGCTATAGCCCCCAGGTGCGAATGAAAGCCTATCGTCACTGTGATGCCGATGATTTGGCGCGTAAGCTAAAGCGCTATGCCCGACCCGATGACCGGATTTTGGTCGTGTCTGACGCCGTATTCTCGATGGATGGAGACATTGCGCCGTTACCCGCCATGCTGGATGTGCTTCAGCACTATGAGGGCAGCGTTTTAGTGATGGATGAAGCCCATGCCAGTGGTGCCATTGGTGCAACGGGGCGGGGCATTTATGAACATTTTGGCCTAACCCCCCAAGATGCCATCGATCGGGGCATTGTGCCCATTATTATGACCACGTTCTCTAAATTTGCTGCGTCGGCAGGGGCGGCCATTAGCACCCACGTTGAAGAATTTAAGCCGCTGCTAAATGTGTCCCCCACGTCCATTGGAACTATCTCTTTGTCACCGCCCTTAGCTGCCGCCGCCTTAGAAAGCATCCGCCAAGTTCGGCAGCGCCCTGAGTTGGTAGAGCGCCTCCAGGCAAATACGATTTACCTGCGCACACGGCTAGCAGAAGCAGGATTTACGGCAGTGGGTGAAACCAATGTGGTGCCTGTGCTCATTCCTCCAGAGCTGAACCCAAAAGAGTTTGGTCGCCGGATGCTGCAAGACCACGGCATTTGGATTTCGCCCATTTGGTTTATTGCAAAGCCACGGATGCGCATAACTGTTAATGCGGAGCATACCCAAACTGAAATGGACAAGCTGGTCACTGCAATGGTTGCGACCCGAAACGTGATGTATCGATCTGCTTTGACGGCTTAGTTGTCATCAAGGGTAGCTTTACTGTAAAGGTGCTGCCTTTGCCTGTGGTACTTTGAACCTGGATGCTACCCTGATGGGCTTGGGCGATCGCCACCGAAATTGCCAGACCCAAGCCCGAGCCGCCCGTGATTCGAGCGCGATCGCTCTTTACTCGATGGAACCGCTCAAAAATCTGTGCGTGTTCTGTAACGGGAATGCCAATTCCTGTATCTTTAACTTGAATAACCGCGTAATGGTCAGATTGGCGGAGAAATAGGCTGACCTTGCCCCCTTTGGGCGTGTACTGAATGGCATTTGTGACCAAGTTTGCAATCAAGCGGTAAAGCTGCTCTTCATCGCCCAACACAAACAGAGATTGCTGAACCTGCATTTCTACGCTGAGCTGAAGTGCTGAGGCGATCGCCAAGCCCTCAAACTCATCAACGACGTCATACATGAGCGTCTGTAAGCAGCACGGCTGCTGCTTAGGCACAATCTCTTGTCTATCCATCCGAGACAGCAGCAGTAGGTCTTGCACCAGTTGAGCAAGACGATTATTTTGGCGTTCGACGACATGAAGCGTCTTACGAGCGTCTAATTCGGAGAGAGTTTCTATTTCTAGGACAGATTCAATGGTTGCTTTGGTCGCTGCGAGAGGGGTTCTTAATTCGTGAGCCGCATCCGCCGTAAATTGCTGAATCTGCTGATAGGACTGATAAATGGGGCGCATGGCTAGCCCAGCCAGCCACCAGCCTGCGCCGCTTACTAAGATGAGCGCGGTGGGTAGCCCGATGAGTAAGACCAGTCGGGTCATTGCGAGGTAGTCGTCATAGTCAGAGAGCGATCGCCCCACCTGCATATAGCCCCAAGCGGTGTTGCCCTTGGTCTTCAGCAGCAGCGAAATTTGATGATAGCGTCTTCCCTGAGTATCTTTGAGGGTTTGCCAGTCCTCAGCTTGGGCTTGAAACGGCAACCCTTTAGGCTGCCAGCCCACCGTGGCAATGATTTGCCCAGATGGATCTAGAAAACGGGCATAGTAGCCATTCCGCTGTGCTTTACCGAGGACGTGACGCGCGAGAGGCTCCGTTTGTTTTAGGCAAGCTTCGTTGACTAGACACAATTCAGGTAAAAGCTGCTTCACCTCTGGCTCCAGTTGACCCGGACGCATTAAAACAGGTTCAAGACCGTCATGAAGGGTTCCTGACAAAGACTCCAGTTCCAAATGCAGGGCGTGCCAGTGCGCTTGAGCCAGCATCTCGTAAAAAGCCAGTCCGCTGAGGCTTAGCAGTGCGCCCATAATGCCTGCATACCAGGCGCTCAATCGCCAGCGCGTGCGGGTAAAGAGTTTACTTTGATGCATGGGGAGCATTGAGCCGATACCCTAACCCATAGACGGTTTCTAAAAGCCCCTCACACCCATATTCTGCTAACTTACGTCGCAGCAAACGCATCTGAGCCGGAACAACGTTGCTAATCGGGTCTGACTGAATATCCCAAACCCGATTCATGAGCTGGTCGCGGGTCAGGATTTGATTGGGATGCTGCATAAAGTATTCTAAGAGCTGGAATTCTTTAGCCGTGAGCGGAACGCTCTGCTGTGCTTCATTCGCGGTCTGAACCGAGGCTGTGGCAGTACCGTAATCTAAAATCAGATTGCCAATTTGGAGCTGTTGGGATTGTAATTGGGGCGATCGCCGCTGCAGTGCCCTCAGTCTTGCCTTAAGTTCTTCCATGCCAAAGGGCTTGACCAAGTAGTCATCGGCTCCGGCATCTAAACCGATGACCTTATCTTCCATTTTGTCTTTAGCGGTCAAGATCAAAACGGGTAGAGGGTTTTGTTGTGCTCGAAGTCGCTGACAGAGTTCGATACCAGAAAGCCCTGGCAAGAGCCAGTCCAGAATGGCTAGCGTGTAGTTTAGGGAGCTATCGAGATAGTTCCAAGCTTCGGCACCATCCGTCACCCAGTCCACAACGTACTTTTCTCGGCTGAGGCTACGCTGAATGGCTTCACCAAGATCGGGTTCATCTTCAACCAAGAGAATTCTCATGGCGGCTCCTTGCGATAATGGGCTACTGCTTAAAGCTATAGCGAGCATTCACCTTCTCGCCATTAATGTCAGACAGAATCGCAACTTTGTACTCGCCAGCCATAGCCCTAGAGAGTTTGGCTGTATAGTGCTTGCCTTCGGCATCGTATTTCATGTCCAAAGATTTTTGGCTCCCGTCTGGTGACTGCACTTGAGCCGTCACTTTAGCGCCAGGAACTGCCGCGTGGGTATCGCCTTTTTGCACAAATAGATCTAGATGAATATTCCCAGCCTCCTTCTCAGGCATTAGCTCCAGATGGTAAGCGCCTACCTCAACGACCATTCCTTTACCGCTGACTGCACCATCTTTTTTCTCGTTATCGCTTGCCGCCGTTGTGCCTGGTTTATCACTAGATGCAGGAGCTGATGCCATGGCTGCACTTGCCTCTGGGCTGCTAGTTGTGGTTTGAGTGCCGCCGCCACATGCGCTTAGCAGCAAAAGACCTAGAACGCTTGCAACCATTAAGCCAGATTTGAATGATGTCATGAATCGATCTCCTTTAAAACCAATAAAAATTGAAAACTTAGCTGAATAACCTGGGTACAGGGTGTTTCTCGACCACAGGTTGATCTTGGGAAACCACTTGCTTTGGATCTAAAATCAGCCACCGCCCAAATTGTGAGTAGAGCGCAGGCAGCACCAACAACGTTAAGGCTGTTGATGTCACCAGTCCTCCTAAAACAACCACCGCCAGAGGCTGCAAAATTTCTTTTCCAGCACCGCTGCCAATGACTAAAGGCACCATTCCAAGCGCGGATGAGAGCGCCGTCAGCAAAATGGCGACCAAACGCTCCATAGAACCCTCGACAATCACCTCCTTGAGGGGCAGTCCCTCCGCGAGGCGGTTATTATAGTTGTCTACTAGCAGCAACCCATTACGAGTTGCGACCCCAAAAAGGGTAATAAACCCAACCATTGAGGCCACTGAAATAATTCCTCCGCCCAAGGCCACTGAGATGACACCCCCAATCAGCGCTAAGGGCAGGTTAATCATGATCATTAAGGTGGCAGGGATGGACTGGACGGCAAAGTAAATCAGCACTGAGATTGCCCCCAGTGCGGCTGCCCCTGAAATGAGTAGAGTTTGAGTGGCCTGCTCTTGCGCCTGAAATTGCCCCCCAAACTGAATGTAGTAGCCGCTGGGAAGTGGAATCTGACCCACGCGATCGCGCACATCTTTAATCACAGAACCCAGATCTCGCCCTGCAACATTGCTCGAAACCACGATGAGGCGAGACACGTTTTCGCGGTTGATGGTGCTTGGTCCAGTGTCATAGGCAACTTTGGCAACCTGCGCGAGGGGAATTTTTTGTCCGTTTGGAGTGTCAACTAACAGGTTTCCGAGCACGTCCAGATTATTGCGGAACTGTGCCTGCATCCAGACCACCAGATTAAAAGTCTGCTGCTTTTCTAAAACTTGAGAGACAACTTTGCCATTTAGCCCTGTCTCGATGGTGGTAGCGAGTTCCCCGACGCTGAGTCCATAGCGTGCGGCTGCATCGCGGTCAAACTGAATCTGCACCTGCTTAACGGGCACCTGAGGCTCTAGCTGTAAATCGACTAGCCCAGGAATGCCGCTCATTGTGGATTCTACCTGTTTGCCTAGGGTGCGGAGCTGCTCTAAATCGGGGCCAAAAATTTTGACGGCGATCGCACTTCTAACTCCAGACAAAATATCGTCGATACGATGGGAGATAAATCCGCCAATGTTGACCGCAACGCCAGGGAGTTTATCGAACTCCTTGCGAAGATCTTCAATGGTTTTCTCGCGGTTTTTTGCGCCTAATTCGCTAATTTGTATATCCATCTCGCCGAAGTTTACCCCTGCAATATCGGGGTCGCCTTGGGCTAGCCCAGCGCGGAACTGCATTGTGTCGAAACGCTTATCGTTTTTGAAGGCATCCATGATGGCGATCGCAGACTGATTGGTTGCCTCTAAAGATTGACCAGGGTACAGCACCACCGAATCTACAAGTTGCCGATCCTTAAACTCCGGCAAGAAGACTTTTCCAAGTCCCGGCAGAATAATTAAAGATGCCACCAATCCCGCCAGCGCAAGTCCAATAATGATCTTAGGTCGACGAATTGCAAAACCAAGCGCCGGACGATACACCTGCCGCGTTTTATGCTCCAGCCAGGTTTCGGCACTGGGTAGACGGCGATTCGCAAGCAGGATCGCACACAGAGCAGGCGTGAGCGTAAGCGCAACCAGCGTAGAGGCCAAAATCGAGAGCAGGTAAGCCATCCCCATTGGCGTGAAGATACGACCCTCGACCCCTGACAACACAAAGATAGGCGCAAACACAACGGCAATAATCACCGTCGAAAACAGCACGCTGACCCGCACTTCTACCGAGCCATCAAACACAACCTGTAAAGCGTCTCTCGGATTCCCTGCAAGCTGATTTTCTCTCAGCCTTCGGTAGACATTCTCCATATCCACGATCGCATCATCCACCACGGAGCCGATCGCGACCACCAAACCGCCCAGGGTCATGGTATTGATGCCCTGCCCTGTTGCGTTGAGAATAATCATGCCCACCAGTAGCGACAGGGGCATTGCGCTCAAGCTAATCAAAACCGTGCGCCAGTTCATCAAAAACAGAATCAGCACGACCGAAACAATAATTACGCCATCCCGCAGAGCTTCCTCCACGTTTTTAATGGAGTCATCAATGAACAGGCTTTGATCGAAGGTTTTGGTGACGGTGACATCCTTTGGCAGTCCAGGCTTAATTTCTGCCATCGCTGCTTCAACCGCTTTGACCACCGTGGGCGTATCGCCCGTGGGCTGTTTCGTCACGGTCAAAACGATCGCCCGCTTGCCGCCAAACAGTCCATCTCCCCGCCGCAGAGCTGGCCCCAGCTTAACCTCGGCGACCTGCTCTAACAAAATGGGAGCGACATTGACCGCCTTGATGACGGATCTTTTGAGCGCATCAATGGACTCAATGCGCCCAATCCCCCGCACCAGCATTTCTTGATCTGGCGTGGTTAGAAATCCACCTGGTACGTTGACGTTTGCGTCTTGAGCGGCCTTGGTAACTTCCGTCAGCGAAATGTTGTAAGCCTTCAGCTTATTGGGGTCTACTAAAATCTGATACTGCCGCTCATCCCCACCATAGATAAACACATTGCTCACCCCTGGCACCGCCAAAAGACGATTTCGCACGTCCCAATTTACAATGCGCCACAGCTCCATCAGGTCAGTAGTTTCAGCCGAAATCGCATATTTAACCGTCCAGCCGAGGGGGGAATTGACAGGCATAATTTCGGGCTGTCCTACGCCTTGGGGTAGCTGACCCTGGGCTTTTTGCATCCGCTCAGCCACCAGTTGACGGGCGCGATACACTTCTGTATCCCAGCCAAAGACTGCCTTAATCGAAGAGATACCCACAGCCGAAGCAGACCGCAGCGATTCTAGCCCTGGCGTACCGTTGATGGCGCTTTCAATGGGACGAGTGACTAAGGCTTCAATTTCTTCAGGAGCCAAGCCCGATGCATCAACCTGAATTTCAACCTGGGGCGGCGCAAAAGAGGGGAACACATCCAGCGGCATTTGGGTAATGACCCTTAGCCCCCACAGGGAAATCAAAAGAGAGGCAAGCACCACTAGCCAGCGTTGGGCGATCGACCATTTGACGATGGAGTTGAGCATTCTGGGTTGGGTCAGACGGTGCGATTGCACACGATAAGGGCACTTTAGAACCGTTGGTACGGCGCTGTCGTTCAGAATGTCACCCGAATATAAAACCGAGATGAAATTTTAGGGTGAGGATGAATTGGGTGAGTTGGGGCGATCGCATACCATAGAGAAAACCGTGAGTTCGGTACGGCATGACGGAGATTACTAAACATCAACACTAAAGAAGCCAACACCATGCGAACAATCCAAATTCCTCAAGACCTTGAACAGCAGCTTACCCAAAGAGCCGCGCAACTCAATTTATCTCTAGAAACATTTATTCTTCAGGTGCTCCAAGATATTGCTCAAACCTCTGACTTATTCGACACTCCCAAAGCTGAAGTGCTAGCTGGGTTTCAATACGCTCTTGAAGACGTAAAAGCAGGGCGTATTAGCCCTATTGAAACGCTTTGGGACAACCTGGATAAGTAAGGGATCCTCGCTCCGAGTATTCGTTACAGATGAATTTAAGCGCTTAGCTCGTAATCTTGAAAAACGATATCGTACCCTTCGGTCAGATCTTCAGCCGCTGATCGAGAAACTTCAAAACGGGGACTTTCCAGGCGATCAAATTTCGGGAACAAGTTACACGGTCTATAAGGTTCGCGTTAAAAATAGCGCTGTCCGCAAAGGTAAAAGCGGGGGCTATCGGGTAATCTATCAAATCCTTTCCGCCGATGTTGTTGTTTTGCTATGTCTTTATTCAAAATCTGACCAAGATAATGTAGCAGCAACAGACCTACTGAGCATCATCGAAAAGTTTCAAATTCCTCCAGAACCTAATGACCAAGAATAAGCAATTACAGAATTTAAGGGACTTTTGACCTAATGGAATTTAGGGTGATCGCATACCATAGAGAAACCCTTGATAATGTCTGGCATGGCAGCGGAAATCGATTTTCAGCCTTATCTGCACTCGATTAGTGACCACTATGCCCAATGGTGGCAACTCTACACGCTGACGGATGCGGAAACCAAGGCTCAGCAAAAGAATGAGCCGCAGCCCTGGGAAACGCCGTTTGATTTTGGGTTGATGGTGCAGACGGTTCAAAAGGATCCTTCGATGGCGACGGATGGTTTGGGACTGGAATCTCAGGCGACCAAGGAAAAGATTGAACGATTCCCAGTTTTGGAGGGGATTCGTAAATGTGTGAAGGAACATCGGCAGGTGTTGCTGATGGGGCGTCCGGGTTCGGGTAAATCGACGACTTTGGCGCGGCTGTTGCTGGAGGAAGCTCGTGCTGCTCTCCCTTCCGGTTCCCAAGGTTTTGCGAATGACCCGTTCAGTAATCCCCTCCTGGGAGGGGCAAGGGGTGGGTTAGTCAGTGGCGCAATTGACCGACCCACCCCGCCCTACGGGCACCCCTCCGAGGAGGGGATTGGTGACGGGACATGTATTCCAGTCTTAGTCGAACTCCGATTCTGGTCTGGCTCCATCCCCGATCGCATCCAAGCCTTTTTCCAACGCCACGACCTCCAACTCAATCGCACTCAAATCGAAGACCTGCTGTTTCATCGACGGTTATTGCTGTTGATGGATGGGCTGAATGAGTTGCCCTCGGAGGCGGCACGACTGGATGTGGCAAAATTCCGGCAAGATTACCCCAAGGTGTCGATGATTTTTACGACGCGGGATTTGAGTTTGGGGGGCGATTTTAGACTGGAGAAGAAGCTGGAGATGCAGCCGCTGACGGAGGTACAGATAGACTTGAAGTAACTATCGATAAAAAAATAGGCTAGTATCGTCGATACCTTCAGCAAGAAACGTCAAGACATTAAACAAAAAGTGAATTATTTTGTTTTTATTTTTTTGGATTTCTTACCTTATGAGTCCTTATCAAAAATTTATTGATGCCATCAGTAATTTACCTATTGCACTTCAACCAGTTTATGAGGGAGATCCGAATCAATCCATTATTCTTTATAAAGGCTCACTAGAATTACATCAAACGTTTTTAATAGATCAAAATGAAACCAAAGAACATATGGAAACAGGATGTGGACGTATTGAGATTGCTTGGTTTCCTTTGCCATATATAAAATTTGAGTTCTCAAATAATAATCAAGCTTTTTGGTTAAGCTTCGATAAGCCTATTATTCTAAAATTACCAGAACTTAATATCTCAGTACCTATACGTTTTTCCGAGTGTCATCAGGGCGGAAGAGCAGGCAATAAAGTTTCAGGAAGAATTACAGAACCTATAGACAAAGGTTTAGGACAAAATCTATCTTATGTAAAATTTCATGTTGTCAACTTTAGTGATTTTATTGGCAGCCCTACCCAAAACAGTGAAACTCAAAATGGTTGGAGAAACAATAGAGTTGATATTGAACTTGTAGAGGAAAACTGGAAGCTGACTTTAGATAAGTCTGAATCCATATCAAAACATTTTAAGGAACTTAGAGCCAATGGAGGTTTTGCAATTACTCACATCGGCAAAATGGAGCGATTCAATGGAGAAGTTTTCTCACATAGTGAATTCAAGGAAGTTTTGAATATTTTTCAGAATTTTTTGTCTTTTGCAAGAGGGTTTAGAGTTCCTGTTATTCTGCTTTCCGGTTATAATGTCGATGGAAATGAAATCTGGGAATATTGGAGTTTATCAAAAGGTGATCCTTGGAAAGGTGTCAAGTCATTGTGCCGAGAGTCCAATGCAAGTCCCCAATTTATTGCTGATGTTTTTCCTGGTTTTCTCCATTGCTGGCAAGACAAGAAGTGGAAGAAATCAGTTGAATTTATCCTTCATTGTTATCTTGAGGCAGATATAGGGGCAGGTGGAGCAGAGGGGGCGATAATTTTATCGCAAACAGCACTGGAATTAATTGCATACATTCAATGCCAGCAATCTGGAAATGCTGCCCAAAAAATAAGAAAACTGCTATCAGAGTTTGGCATACCTATAAATGTGCCGCCTGAAAATACCCAAGAACCGTCTCCTTCAGGAGAAACTTTGTCTTCTTTCGCGCAGACCTTGGCAATACTTCAACCACAATCTCCTGCCTGCCTAGAAAATTTGCGGCAGTGCATAGAACAGAAGAACTCACAAGCCCAACAAGCGAATCAAAGATGGGAAGATGGCCCACAGGCTTTAACTGGAATCAGAAATGATATAGCTCACGCAGAGAAAAGACTTGATTTTCTGGACGAAACACAAACTACATATGTAAGGTGGGACGCCTCAGATTTAGGATTGTGGTATCTCGATGTTGTGTTACTAAATCTCTTTGGCTATCAAGGCCAATACATCAATCGACTTACTGGAAAACCAGAAGATTTGCCCAGAATTACAGCGTAGTTTCTGCGGTATCTCGTCAACATTGGGTGAAGCATTTGCAAAGCAGTTGCCGAACTCAAGCAAAGTGAGCGTACAACTCATCCTAACTTCCAAAGCTACCCCAATAACTCAGGAACCTCCCATGCTGCAAAACCTCGAACAACAACAACTCGTCCTCAACACCCTCTGCCAAACCCTTACCGACCCAGAACCCCAAGTCCGTGCCAAAGCCGCCGAATCCCTCGGACGTCTTGAACTCCAAGCCGCCCTCCCCAATCTCCTAGCGCAACTCAACGACCCCAGTCCCCTCGTCCGGCTCAACATCATCCAAGCCCTCGGTCAACTTCGCGCCACCACCGCCATCCCCCAACTCATTCCCCTACTGCTCGACGAAGCCCCCGAAATCCGCGCCGCAACCGCCGACACCCTTGGCAAAATCGGCAACGAACACACCATCGACTACTTGCTCAAAACCCTCAACGACAGCACCCCAACCGTCCGCGCCACCGCCGTACAAGCCCTCGGCGAAATTGGAGCCGAAGCCACCATCCCCCCACTCCTCCAAGCCTTCAAAGACGTCAGCGATACCGTGCGGATTCATGCCATCGAATCCGTCTCCAAAATCTACGCTCGCGAGGCATAAGCACAGCCGTGGCCCGCAACCCAAACACCCTCAAACAAGCCATCGAAGCCCTGAGCCAAGTCTTGCGAGGGAATACCGACCCTCAAGCCCGTGCCAAAGCCGCCGAATGTCTAGGCGAATTGGCAAGCGCCGAAGCACTCACCATCCTCTGCCAAGCCCTCCCGCAAGAACGCACCCCAGACGTTCAAATCTGCATAATGGACGCAATTGTTACCCTAGCCAAACCCACCTCAGATAAACCCATGTCAGAAACCCCAAAATACGACCTGCGCGGAGCCAACATCGGCAACTTCGCCGAAACTATCCAATCCGGCGGTCGTCAAGACGCCACCCAAAACATCTACGCCCCAGAACAAGACTTCAATAAACTCCTAGCCGACTACAAACAGTTCTTCAACGACCTCCAACAAAAATATCCCATCCAACCCCCAGAAGCCGCGCTTCAACCCATCATCGACGCAGAATTCCAAGAAATCCAGAAAACACAACCCCAGCGCTGGCAAAACTTCCTGAACCTCAAATGCCTCTGGAGCGGCGGCAAAAAAGCCACCCTCAAAATGGGCGAACACTTCACCGAAGAAAATCTGTGGGGAAAGATGGCGATCGCATTCCTCGAAGGCATCACTGACGACCCGGAGTAAACCCAATGCATCCAATCTGCTACCGCAAAGGAACACCTGAAGATGACAGTGCGATCGCCACACACAATGCCATGGTGTTAGAGCCAAAATGGTTTCAGTTAAAATTGAGAACATTGGCTAACCCACTGGGGGCAGAATGACAGCAAACCTGCACAAATCTTCTCTGACAACTTCTCGTCTTTATGAAGCTGACTTCTACGCTTGGACACAGGCACAGGCAAAGTTTCTGCGGGAAGGGGCATGGAACCAGCTAGATCAAGACAACCTGATTGAGGAGATCGAGTCTTTGGGGAAGCAGCAACGCCAAGAACTCAGAAATCGTTTGGGGGTTTTATTGGGACATTTGCTGAAGTGGGAATTTCAAGCGCAGATGAGATCCAAAAGCTGGTTTGCAACCCTTCGAGAACAGCGTCGCGAGATTCAGGAATTACTAGAAGACAGCCCAAGTTTGCAGCCCGATCTTCCTGAAGCATTACCCAAAGCCTACCAAGCAGCACTAGACCTAGCGGTACGCGAAACACATCTCAATTACAAAGACTTCCCCACTATGTGCTCTTATTCGCTACAACAGATTCTGGACACTCATTTCTTCCCTGGGCCGAACCTTGATACTGATTCATATTAAAAACCACTGTCTGCATTTACCATCTGATTGGTTAGAGGGGGTTGGTGCGCTCGCCTAAGCGTTGGTTTCCGATGCAGATAAATCACGATGAGCCGTTTCATCCCCATCGCCCTGCGGAGGAATTTCGTCAGCCTGCTTGCGGCGACCTGCGATCATCATCCCTGCCCAGAAGGCTGTGGTGGTGATCGCCCCACCCAGTAGCAATAGCCCCCACCAAGGTAAGGCTAAGCTCTGAAGATTGACCCCAGAAGCCGCTGCTGCCGCTGGAGTCTCTGCTTTATCCTCTGGTTTAGGCGTACCGCCTCGCAACGATTGTGAGTACAGTTGAGTTGCGCGCTGCACTACTACTGCATCACCGTCAAACAGACCGCTCTTGACCTCTACAAGCTCTCCAGAAGCCTGTCCTAGCGTCACTTCAACGGGCTGATAGGCATTGCCGTTTTGCACAAACACCACAGTTTTCTTGTCGTTCGTTTCCACAACGGCAGACTGAGGGATTGCCAATACTGCCGCAGAAGAGCGACCCGTCAACAGGTCTAATTCCGCAAACATACCGGGTTTCAATTTGCCATCAGAATTCTCTAGTTCAGCTTTGACAGGCATAACGCGGCTTTGTCCTTCTACTACAGACCCAATCACGCTAATGCGCCCCAACAAGGTGCGGTTGGGTAAGCTTGCCACCTTAACCCGCACCTGCTGCCCTACCTGAGGTTGGCCTAAGTCTTTTTCGTAGACATTGGCGGTGACGAACACACTGCGATCGTTGAGAATCGTCATAATGGGCTTGCCAGCGTCTTCGCCTGACTCCCCTAGCGTGATTTCGCGATCTGCTACTGTCCCAGTGATTGGCGCTTTAATGGTGATGGTTCCGTTGGCGTTGGCACTAGCCCCTAACTGCTTGAGTCGTGCCTCATAACCTGCATCGCTGAGCTGAATCCGCGATCGCGCTAAGGACACATCAGATTGAGCCTTTTGGAGCTGAGATTCAGCCTGTAAAAAATCTAGACGGCTAGCAGATTTAGCGACAACTGACTTCGCCTGCATGAGTTGAGTTTCAGTTTCTAGCACTTGACGGCGGGGGATGGCACCAACACTGAGCAAATCGCGATCGCGGTCATATTTCTCTTGAGCAAAGGCCTGTTGAGTCTGAGCCTGCTGCAAATCGGCAGATGCAATTTGACGCTGCCGAACCGTATTCTGCTGCGCCAACCTTACATCTGCTTCCGCTTTTCTTAGATCTGCATCTGCTTCAGAGCGTTTTTGAATGGAATCCACGCGCAGTTCGGCAACCTCAGAGCTAGAGAGCACCGCAACGGGCTGACCTGCCTGCACAATGTCACCAGGCTGAACGAGAAGCTTTGTCACTGTGCCCTTAATAGGCGTTGTTACTTCTACCTTTCGATTTGGGGCTGATTCAATCTGCCCTGTTGTTTTAATGGTCAAAGCAAGGGTCTGACGACGGATAGGGGAAACTTTCAAGCCCAAGCGCTTGGCGGTTGCCGCATCGACCTGCACAGAACCCGTCGCTGATTGAGAGCCACCCTTGAATTCATCCCCATGTCCGCCGTGGGCAAGAACCGATGGAGTGGCTGCTGTCAATAACAGCGCGCTGACTAAGGTTGCAGACGCTTTGCGCCATTTCAATCGCGAACGTTGAGCCATGAAGGTCATCAGAAACGTCCTTAAGTTCTAGAACTAAATACAGTGTGGAAGCCAAACATAAAACGAAGATGAAGTGGCCTATTTTCCGTACCAAGTTTTTCGCCAATCTTTCATCTGCTTAATTTCGGCTTCCTGGGAGGTCAAGATCGCCTTAGCCAACTGTTTCACTTCAGGCCGCTTTGTCTTGCCTAACACCTCTTTTGCCATGGTTACAGCTCCCTCATGGTGCGGAATCATCGCGTTGATGAAGCGCAGGTCAAAGTCAGCATCGGCAGCGCCTAAGTCTTGGCTCATCATCATGCCTTTCTTTTGCTCAGAAGACATTGCCATCATGTGACCCATTTGAGCGCTATATGCCATTGGCGTACTGCTGGCTTTCGGATACCACGCTTTGCGCCAATGCTTCATTTGAGCAATTTCTTTATCTTGAGCCTTGATAATATCCGCTGCTAGCTTTTGAATTTCGGGGCGCTTAGATTTTTGTTGGGCTTCTTTTGCCATCACCACAGCGCCTTGATGGTGAGGGGTCATCGCGTCAATAAAACGTAGGTCAAGGTCAGCATCGGCTGGCCCTAAATCCATGGACATACTGCCCATACTGCTGTGATCCATCCCTTTCATGCCCGTATCCATCATGGTGGGGCTTGGGGATTGAGCGCTAGGTTGGGAGCCAGCAGAGCAGGCGGTGGTGATGCCGCTAATGGCTGCGATCGCCATCAAGCCGAACCCGAAGGAAGTCTTTCTCAAAAAAGTAAGTTGCATAGGTGTTTTGAGGAGAGGATAAATACTCACACATGTAATGATTACACCCAAATATAAAATCAAGATGAAGTGGATATGCCACCCATTCTGCCGTCGTTCATTTCTTGCATTCTTATCTTCATTTCAACGAGCATAATTCACGCATTAAAATCGTTAGGTGAAGATAATAAAAATACTAAATCTTCCATTTTTATTTCTTCAAAGATGGAAGATTTAGTATGATTAAATTTTTATTGATTAAAAAATTTAACCGCGACTTGCGGGTGGGCTGTTAACGGTAGAAACGTGGCACCCAACTGGAACTTGATCGGCGTCAACAACCTGTGCTGCACCATTAGAACCACAGACTGCTACCACGACTTTGCGAGTAGTGTTGTCAGACGCAGCAACAGCGCGATTAGCCAAAGTGCCCATTACAGAAGCACTTACTAAAGCTGCGCTCATAAGAATCGACAGAATTTTCATGACTTGAACTGAATTTATTTAACTAAGATTCCTGTTTTATAGTGAACCTCAAAAATAAAACTGGAGTGAAAAGGAACAAAGATAATTTTGCTGTAGTTTTATAAACATTAAACACACACATTTTTGTCACTATATAGAAAAATAAAATAAAGATGAAATATTGATTTTCGATAGAAATAGATTTTGAGGCTAAATTCTACCCCAATATGTAGTTACGTTTGTAATCCAAACGTCTTAATGTCGTCATCATGGTTTAGAAACACTTTTTTATATAATGAAAATGAAGAAAATTAGTTTTAATCTGCTGAGTGCGATCGCCATAACAGGTGCGGCTTATTCTACAGCTCTCGCCTTGCCCTTATTGGCACAAACGACGCCTGCACAGCCCACCAAAATGATGCCGATGAAAGCAATGACCCCAGAACAGATGCGTCAACAGCATCAACAAATGATGGGCAGCATGATGGAGATGATGGGGAAGATGGAACAAAGAATGTCTCAGATGACACCGGAGCAAATGCGCCAGCATCA
>JANNDV010000062.1:0-10700 GCA_031387975.1 Acaryochloridaceae cyanobacterium OTE_75_metabat_521
TCACAGAGGGTTAAGCTTTTTGCAAATCGGGCTAAGACGGATTAACCAGCTTTGCTATCAAAGATTACCGCTGCCACCGTTTAGGCATTTACCACGATGTAATCCCCCTCCCGCTTATGCCTCTCTCAAGAAGCGAGATGCTGTGAACTCTCGCATTGAGTTTGCCAAGGTCACTGTATTCTAAGACTTTCAGCCTCTTAGAGTTTTCTGCACCACTAAGGGATGTTCAGGGACTTATACCTTTAATAGGCTTGACGATAGTTAGTGGTTTACCAGATTTTGAGGAATAAGTAATCGTAACCCAAAGAATACGGTCATCACGATTATCCTTAATAATTACATTATAAAAATCTTCCTTGGATTTATATCCATAAGCTGCTACTGCCTGATTGAGATCCCAAGTAACTTTGCTTTCATATCCTGTAGTAACCAAACTAATGGGGGTTGCACGTGTGTCCTCGAAATTACCATCATTATATTTCGCTAGTGATGCACTGGAGATTTTCCATTTCTCATGTGCTCCCTTTATATAA
Source organism: Acaryochloridaceae cyanobacterium OTE_75_metabat_521 (assembly GCA_031387975.1). Lineage (GTDB taxonomy): Bacteria > Cyanobacteriota > Cyanobacteriia > Thermosynechococcales > Thermosynechococcaceae > JAAURS01. The sequence continues at coordinate 534 of JANNDV010000062.1, forward strand.
GAATCTGCTAAAATGTTAAGCATTTCTGATTTAATAAGAATCTCTGCTTTTACTTGTAAATTGCTGACGGCAATCTTTGAAGTTGAAGTTCTGTATTGATCTCCATCTTTGTAAAAGGCATCAACTCGTCGATAAGTCTCAGTCCCTGTCGGAGTTTTTGGGTCAAAATCAAAGCCATGCTGAATTTGCACCCCCCCGCGTATTAAACTATCATCTTCATCGAATAACCAATACACACGATCAGTTTCAACATTAGCTAGTTTTAACCACATTTTTTCACTAGCAAAGAAGGTTTTGGTACTTGGCCTCACTGTAGAAGATATTTCTATACGTGGTTGCTGTAACATCGGTGCAAGGAATTTTTCCCAACCTATAGTTTGCCCAGCAATAATAATTCCTGCTACGAGCACCCCAGCGATGGTGATTATTCCTTCTCTTAAGCCTATTGCCATGCTTCGATAGTTACCATTCTAATTTTGCTCCAATTTTGCACTCTAACTCTTTATTAGACGGACAGCATCTACCTATATCGCCCTGTAGGCTACATAGACGGATAGCAGTCCACCTATATCGTCCAATTTTGCATATAGACGGATAATTGTCCATCCATATTCTCATTCTCGGCATATAGGCAGATACATCCGCCCATATTCTCATTCTCGGCATATAGACGGATACGTGTCCGCCTATCTCGCTATCTGGGCTATATAGGCGGATAATATCAGTGTTTTTTTGGATAGCGTTTTTATTAACTTTTCTTACTATTAATGTCAATAACTTTGCATTTTTCTGAGTGCCTGGAATGGTTGAGCAGCCCAAAAAGATAAAAGATTAAAAGATTGGATCAGTTTCGTGATGTCCTAAGCCTAAAGTTGTTATGGGCGATCGCTAGAAACTAGCTCAACACTTCTCCCATAGCATCCCTCCTCACAACATAACTCAATCTTTTGGACAATCTCTAAACTCTCGAACTAAAATAGAATAAAGGGCTTCAAAATTAGAGGTAACAGTAGAATTTCAATTGTCAGAGAAGCGTTGTCAGTCATTTTCTGCGCTCACCTCAGATTGGCTCTAATTTTAGACATTGGAGGCTTGACTATGATTTTCCTCCTCTCAGCGATCGCCCTCCTTCTCTTAGGATTCCTTACATTAGGCTACATCGGCGTTCCTCTTTTGACTTGGACGATCTACACCGCAACAGTCCTTTGGATCGCTCAAGCTCCCATTTGGCTATGGTTAGTTTTCGGTGTAGTTGCAACTATTCTAAACATCCCAAAACTGCGCCAAATTCTCCTCACCTCGCAACTTGTCAAAGCAGTTAGAGCCTTAAAGCTACTGCCCAATATTTCCGAAACCGAAAAAGCTGCCATCGAAGCCGGAACCGTCTGGGTTGAGGGTGAATTCTTCTCTGGTAAACCCAACTTCCAGCGCATTCTCAACGAACCCTATCCCCAAATCACGCCCGATATCCAAGCCTTTCTAGATGGCCCCGTTGAGCAGGTCTGCCGCATGGCAACCGACTGGGAAATCTACCAACGCAAAGATCTTCCCCCAGACGTGTGGAACTACCTTCGCCAAGAGCGCTTCTTTGGCATGATGATTCCAAAAAAATACGGTGGCTTAGGGTTTACTAACTTGGCCTATAGCTCTGTGATGACCAAGCTGGCCTCTCGCTCTTTTACCCACGTTGCCACCGTCGGCGTTACCAACTCCCTTGGCCCCGCAAAACTGTTGCTGCGCTACGGTACGTCAGCCCAAAAAGAATACTACCTCCCTCGTTTAGCCCGTGGTGAAGACATCCCCTGCTTTGCCCTTACAGAACCTCACGCAGGTTCCGATGCTGCCAGCATTACCTCCCACGGCGTAGTCTTTAGAGGCGAAAATGGGCAGCTTTACCTGCGGCTGAACTGGCAGAAACGGTATATCACCCTAGGGGCGATCGCCACACTTCTCGGTCTTGCTTTCCGCCTCCAAGATCCTGAAAACCTTCTCGGCAAAGGCGAAGACGTCGGTATTACCTGTGCGTTAATTGCGACGAATACCCCTGGTGTCATCCAAGCCCGTAGACACGATCCAATGGGTGTCCCCTTTTATAACTCCCCACTAGAAGGGAAGGATGTCGTCATTCCCATCGATCAAATTATTGGGGGCGTTGCCCAAGCAGGCCAAGGCTGGAAGATGCTGATGCAGTCTCTCGCCTCTGGGCGCGGCATTAGCTTCCCTGCTACCTGTACGGGCGTGGCAAAACTGGTTTCTCGCGTGGCAGGTGCTCATGCCGTGGTTCGCAAACAGTTTGGCCTCTCCATCGGACGCTTTGAAGGCGTACAAGAACCCCTCGCGCGCATTGGTGGCCTCACCTATATGATTGATGCCGTGCGCCTTTTCACCTGCGGGGCTGTAGATGGGGGCGAACAGCCAGCGGTAGTGTCGGCGATCGCCAAATACAGCACCACAGAACTGTCGCGCCAAATCATCAACGACGGTATGGATATCCTTGGCGGCGCAGGTATCTGTCGCGGCCCTCATAACCTGCTGGCAAATATCTACACTGCTACTCCCATCTCTATCACGGTAGAAGGCGCAAACATTCTCACCCGCACCCTCATGATTTTTGGGCAGGGTGCCATTCGTAGCCATCCCTACGTTTATGCCGAAATTGAGGCACTACAGCAGTCGGATGTTGTCGCCTTTGATCGGGTCATTTGGCAGCATCTGGGGTCAACAGTGCGCCATAAAGTCAGAACTATTTTGCTGAGCCTGACGCGGGGGGGATTGGTGCGATCGCCCGTATCAGGAGCAGCCGCACGCTACTATCGCAAACTGGCCTGGGCATCAGCCACCTTTGCCCTGTTCAGCGACTTCGCCATGATGATCTTTGGCGGCACCCTCAAGCGGCGAGAAACCCTCACCGGACGATTCGCTGATGTGCTGACCTGTCTGTATCTGGGCACCGCTACCCTACGACGCTTTGAAGCAGAAGGCAGCCGACCAGAAGATCTCCCTCTCGTAGACTGGGCAATGCAGTACACTTTTGCCCAGCTTCAGCAGGCGTTTGAGGGGCTATTTGCGAACCTGAGTCCGATTCTGCGTCCGTGGGCTATGCTTTGGCGACTTAACCCGATTGGCACTATGCCCTCCGATGCTTTGGGTGCTGAGGTTGCAGCCATTTTGCAAACTGTCGGGGCACAGCGCGATCGCCTCACATCAGGTATCTATCTCCCCACCCATCCCGATGAAGCCCTTGGCAGGTTAGAGCAGGCTATGCAGTTAACCGTTCAGACAGAACCCTTTGCAAAGGCCATCAAAGCCGCTAGTCTTCGCGGTCAGATCTCGCAAGGGACACCCGATCAAATGACTGAAGCGGCGGTGGCAGTGGGCATCATAACAGCAGAACAAGCGAGGCTGATTAGGGATGCGGCGATCGCCCGTAATGCCGCCATCCAGGTCGATTCCTTTGCGCTAGAAGAATACCACTCAAAACCTGTGGCTTTAGGGGTTAGCCATTTGCTGCTGCGATCACAGTCTTGAAATAAACGCCCCTAAAATAAAGAGGTGTGAGTGAGGCTGCAAGATTGAAACAGGTCAAAACAAACCGTTCTTTTGACAAGAAAAACCGATTCAGGCTGACGATATCCATTGTTCTAGGAAGCTTTGCCACCCTAATCTCTACCGCCGCCCATGCAGAATGGAAACTCATCGACGACTGGAAAGATGTTCGGCGGCTTTATGTAGAATTGCCTGCCAAACCATCGGACTTAAGCAAAAAGCAGATTCTGGTGCGATTGTTAGAGGCTAACTACGATCAGCCCAACACTGTCTACCGCAAGGGTGACGTTTTATCAATGGCCGTAACCCATCTCGTCGATTGTGCCGTCGGCGCTGAATCTTCGTACCAGTTTTACGATTACCCAGGCAAAATGGTGAAAGGCAGGGGCACCTATAATTCTGGAAGAACTTTGCTTGAGGCTAAGCAAGAGCTTTCACGCCCTTGGAAAGGCTCCAACATCGACGACATGATTCAGCTTGGCTGTAAAAGCCTTGGATTCCAGGCTCCCAAAGGCAAAACGTATCCCAAGCCTGTTGAGCCATAACCGGAGCAACAGAAGTTCCCAGTAAAATAAACAGGCATTTCCCCCTCACGCTCTGATGGATGCAACCTTCCCAATCCTGATTCAGCAGATGCTCCAGCCGGACTTTTACCCCCATCCCGTGCAGGAACCCATCCAACTGCTGCAAACCCATATTTCCTACGTTTTTTTGACAGGGCAATACGCTTATAAAGTCAAAAAGCCCACAAACTTTGGGTTCTTAGACTTCACCAGTCTCGAAAAGCGCCGCCACTTTTGCCACGAAGAACTTCGCCTCAACCAACGGCTCTCGCCAGATCTTTACTTAGCAGTGCTGCCCATCGTCGAAAACGCGGGTCAGTATCAGTTTGGCGCAGTTGATTCGAGCCAGACTGTTGCAGAATATACCCTTCAAATGCGGCAATTCCCCCAAGCCATGCTCTTAAGCCATCTCTTTGAGGATGGCAAACTTACCCCTGCACTGGTGCAGCAATTAGCCACGCAGGTCGCCGCCTTCCACACCAGTGCTGTCACTAACCCTGAAGTGACGGCTTACGGCAGCGTTGCGTCAGTACAGCAGGTAGATACCAACAACCAGGCCATCAGCACACCTTTTATTGGCACCTCGCAAACCCAGCAGCAGCAAAACGAAACCCACACATTCACCACTCAGTTTTTTGAGCAGCATTCTGACTGGTTTGTTCAGCGCCAAGCCGAGGGCAAAATCCGTGAGTGTCATGGCGACCTGCACCTCAATAATGTTTGCCTTTACCAAGACAACATTCAGATCTTCGACTGCATCGAATTCAACCAAGAGTTCCGAAACATTGACGTGATCTATGACGTGGCCTTTATGGTCATGGATCTAGAATTTCGAGGACGAGTGGATCTCGCCAATCTTTTCCTCAATACCTACCTAGAACAAACGGGAGACTATCGAGGCGCTGCCTTGCTGCCGCTTTACCTGAGCATGCGCGCCTACATTCGCGGCAACGTCAACTCTCTCGCCCTCAACGATCCAGCAATTTCTACTTCTGAGAAAGCTGAATTTCTCCAGCGTGGTCAAGCCTATTACTGTCAAGCATGGGACTATACTCAACGGACTCTCGGCGCAAAAAGATCGCAGGGTCGCATCATCCTCATGTCGGGTCTATCTGGCTCCGGCAAAAGTACCGTAGCCCGTCAACTTGCTCAAAAGCTCAACGCCATTCATGTTCGCTCCGATGCGGTTCGCAAACATCTCGCCGAAATTCCGCTCCATCAGCGTGGCGATCAGGGGGGCGAGTTTGGCAGCGGCATTTACACCCCAGAGATAACGCAAAAAACCTACGGGGCGTTACTAGAGCTAGGGCTACTGCTGGCGCAACAGGGCTGGCCTGTGATCTTAGACGCAAAGTATGATCGACAGGCTTTACGGCAGCCTGTGTTGGAATCGGCGATCTTCGCCCATATCCCCATCAAAATTGTGCAGTGTACTGCGCCCGTTGAGGTACTGCGCGATCGCCTCAACCACCGCACCAACGACATTGCCGATGCTACCGCAGCCCTACTCGAAAGCCAAATCAAAGCGGCTGAACCGCTCACAGATTCAGAACAACCGTTTGCCGTTACCCTACAAACCGATCAGCCCCTAGAACCTCAACTCGATCAGATCTAGAGAAAACGCTGTAGGGGCGCACCATACCTTGCGCCCTACTTACCTAATGTGTACACACAATCCTGAGAAAAATCCCCTCCTCGGAGGGGTGCCCGTAGGGCGGGGTGGGTTAGTCATGGCGCTACTGACTAACCCACCCCTGCCCATCCCGAGAGGGGATTGATGAATTGGTATATGGCAAGAACCTTTACAGAGGAGAAACTTTAAGACTTGTGTGTACTCCGTAGCCATACTTATCCAGAAACTTGAGAACCTCTCTCTTTCTTAATCTGCTTGATTGTGCCTTCTGGTAGCTGAGTACCCAACTTTAAAGCCTGATCAAAAAACTTCACCGCTTCAGTCGAGTTCTTTTGCTTTACCAAAATTTGAGCCTTCAGGTACAGCAGCTCAGGATTTTGCGGGGCAATGGCGATCGCCTTATCCACGGCAATCTGAGCATTTGCATAGTCATTCGTATCTCGATAAATCAACGCCTGTCCGCGTAATGCTAAATAAGGAGGGCCAGCCTTTTGGAAATTTTTAAGCGCCTCATCATTCTTACTCAGCACCATGTTGACAAAGCCAACAAACAAATTAATTTCAGGGTCATTGGGCGATAGCTGATGTGCCTTATCAATTTCTAGCAGCATAGAACTGGCATAGGTCAGCGTTTTTGGCAGATCCGCTAAATTATCCTTGAGGAAATAACCCTCCAGTCCTTGGGCAATACCATGATAAAGATGCGATCTCGCTGAATCTTTTGCTGCAATTACTTTAGATGCCGCCCTAATCTTAGGCAGCGTCATCAAAAACGCTTCTTTCTGATTATTTTGATAGGCCGTTGCCGCCTGCAACGTATAGACCAAAGGCTCATTTGGGTTTTCAACCTCAGCTTTCGTCAGCTTTAGGCTAGAACTTTGATACCTGCCATACCGGAACACATCTTCAAACGCGCCTTGTAAAGATAGTCCAATCGGTCTAGCCTTTATCCCCACACGAAACGGATCGGCAGCCAATGCCGAGTTAGCACAAAGCAATATTGCCAGAGGCATTGCGCCATAGCGCCGAATCAACTGCTGCATCCTAAGCCGCCATAAAAAAGTTTGCATAAAAAAGTGAGCTGAGCGCACAAACGTTATTCTCTATCTTATGAGATCCCCTCAAGTATGCTTAACCTTGTCTTAATACAACCTATGTTTGTCGTATCAAAACCGCTGTGAAAACCGTTAGACCGTTTCCACCCGTTCTAACACCGTTGCTCAGTAACAGAACGCTTTGTCAAGCCATTGCAGGGGTCTCCATCATGCATTTGGAGATCGTTTCGCTGGGCTTACCAAGCTGGCCCTGCCCCATTCGCTATGGGCTAGGGATTCCATGTCCTGGTTGCGGCTTAACACGGGCGCTCAAAGCCCTAGGTGCAGGAGATTGGCAGCAGGCAATGGTCATTCATGCCTTTGCTCCGTTGGCGGCAGTTATGCTGATTTTGATTGGGTACATCAGCATCGCGCCCGTCAGCCATTGGCAATGGATTCTTCAGCGTTGCAGACTGGCTGAACAGAAGACGGGGCTATCAACCCTTATGATTGTGCTTTTTATTGTGTATTGGCTAATACGATTGTTGTTCTTTCGTGAAGCGTTTTATCATTGGGTTCTTTAATGTGATTTTCTAAACGTAGACCCATTCTGGTCATCAGCCTGTTGAAACATTTTGCCCTTGATGGCAAATAATCATCTAACACAGGCTGCACAAGGTTAGGGAGCGACTCAAACAATCACATTATTGAGGGAACGTATGGCTGCGCTATTAGGTTTACTGGGTGGGGTTGCAGGGATTGGCAGCTTGGTCTGTTTGATTATTGTTTTAATTAAACTCTTCCCTGCTGAAGGTGCCCTGAAGGGTATTTTTGGAATTATTTGCGGGATCTATACGTTTATTTGGGGATGGCAAAATGTAGACCGCTATAATCTCAAGAACGTGATGACGATTTGGAGCGCCTGTTTTGTGGTGAGCATTATCGTGAGAATACTGGCGTTAAGCATTTCGGTAAAAAGTTAAATTTTTACCAGAGCTGTTAGGGCTTGATCTGCTGACGCATCTATCGAGTTTCTTACTGCTGTAAATGCGTCAGCAAAGCCTGAAGGCCGAGGTAGTAGCTCTGTGCGCCAAATCCGCTGATTTGACCCAGCACAACCGCAGACAAGTAAGAGTAATGACGAAATGCCTCGCGCTGATGCACATTACTGAGGTGCACCTCGACCGCAGGGAGCTTTACTGCTGAAATTGCATCTCGGATTGCCACACTGGTGTGCGTATAGGCCGCAGCGTTAATTAAAATACCTTGATGAGAGTCAAGGGCACTATGAATCGCATCTACAAGTATGCCCTCGTGGTTAGACTGAAAAGCCTCAACCCTAGCACCTTGCTTATCTGCCAATGCAGCAAGAGATGTATTGATTTCTGAAAGAGTGGTGGAGCCATAGATCCCAGGCTCACGAATACCCAACAGGTTTAAATTGGGTCCATGAAGGACTAAAATGCTGAGCATTACTAGCCCTCAATTCGCAAGACATCATTAACGAAAGTTACGATCACGGACTGGTATGGGAATTAGCTCTAATTCTGGCTCAGCTTCGGGGCCAAAGACCGCGTCAATAACTTGACGAGCCAGATGCTTAAGTGCATCAAGTATCTTTTCTAAATACTCCATTGGAAAATGGCTCCTTGCCGTACTGTACGGATCTGTATTTTATCTTTTTCAAAGGGTGAAATACATTTATGAATCTACGTTACTAAATCTTAACACAGTATTTTTACTGTGCCGTGGGCAAATTGAGCTTAACAATAGCTTAAGAATGAGTCGTTAAAACCCACGCCGTATTAGCGAGCTAGTTCTTCTCCAATAGCTGTCGCCGAATTAAGTCAAGGGCATGGGATGCACTCACGTCTCTAATCCAGTCGCGTCCTCGTCCAAGGCCAAGACAATATTCTTGATGGGTGACAGTGCCATCTGGCGCGGCTAGGCCAATATAGACCAGGCCAACAGGCTTCTCTTCAGAGCCTCCCCCTGGCCCTGCAATGCCCGTGATGCTAATGCCCCAAGCAGTGCCTAGCAGGGTTTTAACCCCTACAGCCATTTGTTCTGCAACAAGGGCACTCACCGCACCGTGGGTTGCTAAGGTGCCTGCATCCACATTCAAAAGCTGAAGTTTAACGCGGTTGTCGTAGGCAATCACGCCGCCCCAAAAGTAGCCAGAGCTGCCAGGGCTATCTGTTAATTTTTGGCCTAGCCCTCCACCCGTACAAGATTCTGCGACAGAAACGGTTTGCGATCGCCCCACTAACAGCTTGCCCACAACAGCAGCTAAGGTATCGGCATCAGAGCCGTAGTAATCTCGTCCACACAGTGCCTGAATTTGCTGCTGCAAGCTATCTAACGCTCGGTCGGCTTCTGCCTGAGAGTCTGAACGTACTGAGAGACGCAGCCGCGCTTCTCCTCGCCCGGCATAGGGCGCAACGGTGGGGGACTTCTGCTCAAGGAATGGCGCTACTTTTTCGGCAAGGGTAGATTCTGGAATCCCCCAGAAGCGTAGGTTCCGACTAAAAATCTGGGTTTCTCCCCAACCTTGGCTTTTCAAAAAGGGGACGGCGGTTTCTGCCCACATGGGGTATAGCTCTCGCGGCACCCCAGGAAAGGTCAAGAGCGTTAAGCCAGGTCTAGGCTGCCACACAATGCCAGGCGCAGTGCCCGTTGGATTCGGCAAGGTCTGGGCGCCTTCAGGCCGCTGCGCTTGCCTACGATTGCTGGGGCTAGGCACAATGCCCCGAATGGTAAATTTTTGCTCAATGATGGCCCACACGGCGGCATCTTCGACGAGGGGTGTCTCAAAAAAGTCTGCGATCGCCTCGGTCGTTAGGTCATCCGGCGTGGGACCTAGCCCTCCTGTAAAGATGACGATACTGGAGCGCTGACAGGCCAGAGCGATCGCCTGTTTAATCCGCACAGGATTGTCCCCAACAACCGTCTGGAAAAAGTGAGGAATTCCGAGCTTTGCCAGCTCTTGAGCCAAAAACTGAGCATTGGAGTTAAGGATTTCCCCCAACAGCAGCTCAGTCCCCACGCAAATAATTTCAGCGCCTTGAATCATATCAATCCTTACAACATCCCTTTATTCCGAAGATTTTTCTTGAATCCGCCGCCACACTTGCCAGCTTGAATACCCCAACAGCAGCGTTGCGCCAAGGGCATAGGCTTTAGCACCAGGTAAACCCGCAAACGTAGTGGCTAGGCTGCCGACCCAAAAAGCAATGGAATACAAAAACAGCACAATGCTGCGTTGTGATAGCCCTGCCTGAAGCAAACGATGATGGATATGGCGCTTATCTGCTGCAAAGGGCGACTTTCCTTGGCTTAAGCGCGTCAGCACCACCGCAGAAGTATCGACAATAGGCAAGGCCAAAATGAT
>JANNDV010000082.1:0-6814 GCA_031387975.1 Acaryochloridaceae cyanobacterium OTE_75_metabat_521
GATAAACCTGGGAAACAAATGCCGCGATCGCGTTGGCAGGACTGGTACGCCCATATCCTTGAAAATTACCTCACCCTCAGCCAAAATTATGAGCAGGTTTCGCTGGTTGGGTTTTCTACCGGATGTTTGCTAGGACTCAACTTAGCGATGGAACAACCCGCCTTCAAGCTGGTGATGATGGCCCCTTATTTGGGGTTAAAGCACGAGTGGTATTACGGCCTACCCTTAGAGGTGTATATCAACACCTTGGGCTATGTCGTTCGCGACTTACCTCGGCTCCGGCTGCCGATTTCTGACCCTAACACCGAAAAATTAGCGCGCAAAGCTGCAATTTTTGGCACCTTTAATTTAGATGCGGTGCGGAGTGCGATCGAACTCATGGGGCAGGTGCAGCCCAAGCTCTCTAGCCTAAGTAACCCAATGCTGATTGTTCAGTCTCATAAAGATACGGTAGTAGACCCAGCCAGCGCCTCAATTTTATATGAGCAGATTAGTTCTGCTGATAAACAGATTTTCTGGCTCAAAGACTCTGACCACGTCATTACTCTAGACAAAGAACGCAATGATGTGTTTCGGGCAGTCGGTGAATTTCTGGTGGGTTAGTGGGAGGATCTAGTTATAAAGTCTAGGGCAAGCCTAGAACGCAAGCTTCTGGAATAGGTTAGAGACGGGAAGCATAAAGCCTGGAATAATATCTTCGCCATCCAGCATGTCGGTAGACTTAAGCAAACGATCTGGCTGTGTAGAGGAGCGATAAACCAGGACGTAATGCTCCTTTGGATGAATTACCCAAACCAATCGAGCGCCGCTTTCAAAATACTCTACAAGTTTGTCGTGAATTTCTTCGACGGTGTTGCTCGGCGAGAGAATTTCTATGGCTAAATCTGGCGCGCCCTCTAAAAATCCATCCGGTAGTTCATCGAGTCCTTGTAGGCGTTCTTTTGCCACAAAGGAAATATCTGGCGATCGCTTATTACCCGATTTCATCACAAAGGCGGTGCCGGAATCCATTAAGGCTCCCAGTTTTTGAGTAGAGACACAGTGAAATAAAGCAGCACTCAATAAAATCGCAACATAGCCATGCTTTGCGCCAGAATTTCCCATATCTACGAGTTCTCCATTCACCAGTTCATAGCGATGCCCATCACGACTGAGCGCCATAAATTCAGCATCTGTCCAAACTTTTTTCTCAGGTTGGCTCTCGGATGATGGATTTACTAATGTTGAGGTCACGGTAGACATGGGCTGCTCCTTGACTGCTGGCTGTAGGCGCTAAGGCGTAACGGCCTTGAGTATCGCTCATTACTACTGAATCAATCAATAGGCGTTATCTCCTAGATTCTGCTAAGCGTCGTGGGTGTTGGAAGTAAGACCATATATCTTATTCATGTCGAGTAAACGATGACCAACAATCATAGATAAATTGCAATCAACAATAACAGCTAAGGATACGTTGTGCGTCTTGGTACAGACAATAATGTGGTCAAAATGACCGTCGGCAGTGCGATAAACGCACTCTACAAACTCATACCAAATCTCGTGCTCGGCTAGGTCAGACTGAAGAACTGCGCGAACGTAAGGCCAAATATCGAGAGAAGATTCGGCGTTCTCGGTAACATTACGCATCTGCCCGATCCACACTGCGTCATACGCAGCCTCATCCAGTGACCTGGGATTAAGAGTGGGAATGGTCATAGTGTTTATGTAAATAATGTGGTGTAATGCGTCTAACTCCCTAATACAGCTCGTATTTCATGAGCTGGCAGGGTAAAGATCCATTCAAAACATTGGTTCGTTGAGACGATTTTAATCCAATCGACTGGGAAAGTTCTTTATTGCCGCTCAAGACAAAGGCTGTCCAGCCCTTAAAATGCTGCTTTAGTACATCGCCCAATAGCTTATAAAATTCACCCAAGTCCTCATCTTGACCCAGCCGTTCACCATAGGGTGGGTTGCAAAACAGTAGGCCGCTGTCTGCCGGAGCGGACACTTCAGCGAGATCCATCTCAGCAAACCAGACGTGATTCTCAACGCCGCAGTTTTGGGCATTGACGATCGCCTGTTCAATCACCTCTCCATTGCGATCGCTCCCCCCAATCGAAGCCTCTAGGCGATCGCGCTGCCCCTCCTCCGCTTCTTGCAAGAGGTTATTCCATAGGGGTAAGTCAAAGTCAGGCCACGTTTCAAACCCAAAGCGATCGCGGAATAACCCTGGCGCAATATTAAGCGCCTTAAGGCTGGCCTCTAGAGGTAGCGTGCCGGAACCACAGAGCGGATCGTAAAATGCCTGATCGGCCTGCCAGCCTGACATTTGAATTAAAGCCGCCGCCAAAGATTCTTTGAGCGGCGCTGCTCCAACTGCCGGACGGTAGCCGCGCTTATGAAGGCTACCGCCGGAGCTATTGAGGCTAACGGTGCAGCAGTCTTGATCAATATGGACGCTGATTTGCACGTCGGGTTCTTGAGTATCGACATTAGAGCGATCGCCGTGGGTAGCCTGCTGCTGATCGACAATGGCGTTTTTGACCTGAAGCGCCGTGAAGTGCGTGTGGTTGAGGCGATCGCTTTTGCCCGTGGCGTTGACGGCTAAAGTAAAATCTGGCGTGAGATAGTTTGACCAGTCTAGGGTCTGGATGCCGCGATACAGATCTTCAGAATCTTTGCAGGGGAACTCTTTGAGCTTGACCAAGATCCGAAACGGTAGCCTTGCCCATAGGTTAATGCGATAGAGAAGTGCGCGATCGCCTTCAAAGGCGACACCACAAAACCCTGGTGTTACAGCATGAGCGCCGAGCTGCTCTAATTCTTGGGCTGCGATCGTCTCTAACCCTCGCGCCACCGTTGCAAAATACTGATGCATGATTGAGCCAAAGACTTAGCATATATCGTTAGTCAGAGAATGGGGATGGAACCAGCACTACCGCCCCTGCTGTAGGTGTGACCATGCCTCATCCTCTTCTGGCTTATTCCAATCTTCGGCAAGTGATGGTTCGCTTAACAGCGCAGTTTCAGAACCTATGGTGATGGGCTTTACTTCAAGAATTGTGACCAATGCCCGCCTTGATGCAGGGAGTCTGATTTCTTCAGCCAAATGAACTTGACCGTCTTGATCAATAACAGATTCTACCGTTTGAATTATCATTATTTCTTCGCCACCGTTGCAAAACACTGATGCATGATTGAGCCAAAGACTTAGTTTAAAGCCTGCCACGTTGAAACATCTCGCACAGCTTCAGGAATTTCAAACTGATCGACCGGAAACTGAAGCTGGGTTTCGCTTAAGCCTAGGTAGCCTGAGTCTTGAAACGCAATCAGTACACGCCTAAGGGCGACCCAAACTTCTGCCTCATATTCCCAGTCTCCATGACGAGGCGCATACCCTGCGATCGCCTTCAGTGCCCAAAAATAGCTATTTCGCACCACAGAACCTCCTTTTTTGAAGGCTGGAAGATCTTCTTGACAAAGAAAAATTATCTGGCCATCCAATCTTGCTCTCACCGTATATCCTCATCATGACCTAGCCCAAAAATAGTTACTTACCCTCTCAAAGCAGTAGCCTCTTCATATACAGAAACCTTTATCAAAGCCGCAATTAATGACGAATGATGCTGAAGTAGACAGCCGCTGCAACAATTAATCCAAGCATTGCTAGCGGCACCCATAAATCCCATAAATCCCATAAATTAATATAGTTAGGCATAGGTTAAAATCGGCAAATTCTCGACAAAATAAGTGAAATTCTAGTCTAGCGCCCTAAGAAATAGGCTTCTTTTAAGATGCCACAGCACGGTAAGAATACAGCTCGTTGCATGCGCGGAAAGTTTAAGCGATTGGGCAAGATAGAGAAAGCAGCATTTTTAGTATTGTCGTGTGGGACAAAATTTTGTATGACCGGCCCTATAGATCCTAGTGTGGACTGGAGTGCTTCAGCCACAGAACCGGATAAAGATAACCTAAAACATTGGATTTGTGAGTTAACACACCTCTCTCCACAGCAAGTTGAACGAGTGATAGCGCAAAGAGAGCAAGAATTATTGAATCCGCCTCTAAAGCAACCCGTAGAATAGATGCCAGCGGGTTTTAAGGCGATTCACGCGAAGAAAATTTCCATCGCTTGAAGGGCTATGGGGTATGCGATAGTAGAACAGCAGGGCGCGTTCTCTGTAGGTGCAATCGACAGGTTCTTCAAGGCTTTATGGGCAATACATTTGGGCATTTGTTTCGGATTACAACCTTTGGGGAATCCCATGGGGGTGGCGTGGGGGTTGTGATTGATGGGTGCCCACCCCAGCTTGAAATTTGTGAGGCAGATATTCAGTTTGAGCTAGACCGTCGCCGCCCAGGCCAAAGCCGAGTAACAACGCCACGGGATGAGTCTGATACCTGCGAAATTTTGTCTGGGGTATTTGGCGGCAAAACCCTCGGCACGCCCATCGCCATTTTGGTGCGCAATAAAAATACGCGGCCTCAAGATTATGACGAGATGGCGACGGTGTATCGCCCATCCCACGCGGATGCAACCTATGATGCCAAGTACGGCATTCGTAACTGGCAAGGGGGCGGACGATCTTCAGCGCGCGAAACCATTGGGCGGGTGGCAGCAGGGGCGATCGCAAAAAAAATTCTTCACCAAATGGCTGGCGTTGAGATAATTGGCTATGTGCGCCGCATTAAAGACCTAGAAGCCCCCATTGATCCCAATACCGTCACCCTCGCGCAGGTTGAAAGCAACATGGTGCGCTGCCCCGATCCGGTGTATGCCGAGAAAATGATTGCGCTGATTGATGCCACCCGCCAAGACGCAGATTCTATTGGCGGTGTGGTGGAGTGCGTGGCGCGGAATGTGCCCATGGGTTGGGGTTCCCCCGTATTTGATAAGCTCGAAGCCGACCTTGCCAAAGGGGTAATGTCTTTACCTGCCAGCAAAGGGTTTGAAATTGGCTCAGGCTTTGCGGGGACGCGCTTAACAGGTAAAGAACACAATGACGAGTTTTATACCGATGAGGCAGGGCGAATCCGCACGGTTACAAATCGCTCAGGCGGAATCCAGGGCGGCATTTCTAACGGTGAAAATATCATTTTGAGGGTGGCCTTTAAGCCAACTGCCACCATTGGCAAAGCTCAAAATACGGTCAATCAAGCTGGGGAAGAAACGGTACTCGCAGCAAAAGGGCGTCATGACCCCTGTGTGCTGCCCCGTGCGGTGCCGATGGTAGAAGCGATGGTGGCATTGGTATTGTGCGATCATCTGTTGCGGCATCATGCCCAATGCGAGTTGCTGTAGTCTAGGTGACGCATGGTCTAGGTCTAGGTGGCTGAGCGAAGCCGAAGCCACCTAGATATTTAGTCATCGTCAACCGATTGAGACATGACCTCAACGGCCTGTACGTCAATAGTGCCTGGGGTAGAGACTCTCTCAAACGTGCGGACTCCTGGTGCGGAGCTATCGCCAGCCCTAACGCTTTCGCCGCAGTTGGGGCAATTAACTTGAGACTGCTTGAGAGCCGTTAAACTTTCTTGGCAAACGGGGCAATTACCTAGCACTAAGTTACGGGTGAGCCACCACTGCAACCCAAAAAACGCCACAATTGGGACGACCGTAAAGAAGACAATTAGAAACAAGAAGGACTTAACTAACCAGCCCAGCCCTACAAATCCCAATAGCCAAATGACGGCAATGGTGGTGAGCCACGGCTTAAGAGTCTGCCATCGGACTGGAGAAAGTTGAGAAGGGAATTGATTCATGAAGCGCTCCTAGTCTGCACACGCGATGCAGCTCTTAATCACAAGCCTGATTCAGTATAGCGAGTCCAGGGGTGCGTCGTGCTTAAGTTAAGCCAGCTTGTTAGGGCAACTTGCTAGGGTAAAGGGCTTGGATTGCGATCGCATCCATGACTACAATCAGTCAAGCGCTAGCATCCATTTGTTTCATTCTTTCAATCACTGCCAAAAGCACCTTTCTTACCCATGACAACCACAGACGATAAGACCATTGTTCGCTCGTACTTTAATTCCGTGGGCTTTGATCGCTGGCGGCGCATCTATGGTGATGGCGAAGTTAATAAAGTTCAGCTTGATATTCGCAACGGTCATCAGCAAACGGTAGATACGGTTCTGTATTGGCTTAAAAAAGATGGTAATGCCCAAGGGTTAAGCATTTGCGATGCGGGCTGTGGTGTCGGTAGCCTCAGTATCCCCCTCGCAGAAATGGGCGCACAGGTTTGTGCCAGCGATATCTCAGACAAAATGATAGAAGAAGCGAAAGCGCTTGCGGCAGCTCAGTTTGGCAATTCAGAAAACCCAACCTTTACCGTGCAAGATCTTGAAGGTCTATCGGGTCAGTACCATACAGTCATTTGTCTAGATGTACTGATTCACTACCCTCAAGAAAAGGCGGCTCAGATGATTGAGCATTTGAGTTCCTTGGCAACAGATCGGTTGATTTTAAGCTTTGCCCCTAAAACCCCGATCTACACTCTGCTTAAAAAGATTGGAGACTTTTTCCCAGGGCCGAGTAAAGCCACCCGCGCCTATCTGCACCGCGAAAGGGAAATTGTGAAGACGTTTAATGCCCTTGGATGGACAGTAGGGCGTTCTGAACTCACCGCAACCCAGTTTTATTTTTCACGGCTACTGGAATTTAAGCGGGTGGCTTAACCATTATTCTGTGGGGGCGCACATACCTTGCGCCCGAATCACACGTTGGAAACTACTTCGCAGCTCCTGGTGTCACATTAATGAACGGTAGTGGGCCATTGCCCCCCATATAGGTCGGGAATTTACCATCCCATTTTTCGATCGCCTGTTTTTGCAG
>JANNDV010000117.1:0-17733 GCA_031387975.1 Acaryochloridaceae cyanobacterium OTE_75_metabat_521
AGGGGAGTAAGAAGAATCTTGTTCCCCTTCTCCCAAGGCGGGAGAAGGGGTAAAGCCTTCGGCTATAAGAAAGGGGATGAGGGAGTGTAAGGCGTATCGACTCTAAACAATTCTGGATCTTATTAAATCCACGATCCTTAGCTTTAATTGTTTCCCTATAAAAGGGAAAATTAAACAGAGTTAGAAATAAAAAGCGCGTCGTGAATTCACGACGCGCTTTTTATTAAGAATTTGGGTCTAAAACCCAGTCTTTCTGGGCGTTTAGAGGTTGTGCGACAAAAACGCGATCGCCAGCCCAAGTTATTTTAAAGAGACCCGTTTGAGGTTAGGTTTCCTAACCTCAAATCAACCTTGTAGCTTGAGCCTAAGGGGCATGAGATCGAATTAGCCAGGTTGTCCGCTCTCTCCTCAAAACATTAAGAGGTCGCCGATTTTGCCGAATGGTTTAGATAGAATAGGCATGTCGCTATTATTCCGATTTACGAGGGGACAAGCTAATCGTGTTGCAAAGACAAATCACTTCGCTAGGGTGCTGTGTAGATTTGTGGGTCTTTGACAGTCATAAAGCCTGTAAAAGGGTAAATGACTGTCAATGGTGAGACGTCCGGCCTACAATGGATAGACATTGATATTACATGCTCAGGGAGTTAAAACTCGCTATGACCGAAGCCACCCAGACAAAGCAAAAGGGCATTTTAATGTCCGACTCTGCCCTTAAGCATGTTTTAGAATTGCGGGAAAAGGCAGGTAAAGACCTGTGCCTACGGGTTGGGGTTCGAGGCGGCGGCTGCTCTGGAATGTCTTATACGATGGACTTTGAGGAACCTAAAAACATTCAGCCCAGTGATGAAGTATTTGATTACGAAGGCTTCAAAGTTATTTCAGATCCAAAGAGCTTGCTGTATATTTATGGGTTGATGCTTGATTACAGCGAGGCGCTGATTGGCGGTGGGTTCAAGTTTACAAACCCGAACGCTGCTCAGACCTGCGGCTGTGGCACATCGTTTTCTACATAAATAAGCAGCAGCAATATGACTACGACTACAGTTGAAGAACTGTTCGACCAAGGGCTTGAGCGCTACAGCGCTGGCGAGGCACCTCAGACACTGATTCCGGTTTTTAAAGAAGTGTGCGATCGCGCCCAGCGTAACAGCCCTGCGCTAACCTGTTTGGCATGGCTTTATTTACTCGAAGGCAAGCCTGCTTTAGCGCTCAAATCGGCTCAAAAGGCCATTAAGTTGAACCAGCAAGATCCTCAAGCGCGGATCAACCTTGTGATGGCAATGCTAGATACCAATCAAAAAGGGGTGCGGCCTCATATTGAGATTATTCAGCAGCTTTTGATGGTGCCGGAGCTACGCGAAGAAGTAGAAAAAAGCTTTGCTGATGGACTCAAACGCAACCCAGAGTGGGCTAGCCTGCTTAAGGTTAAAGCCTGGGTTCTAGACTAATAGTCCCACTGATATCAATTATGCAGAAGCTTCTAGATGGTTTAAATACCCTGCTGGTGATCAATACGTTTGTCGTATTGGGCAGCTTTGTGTGGCTGGCGATCGCAGTTTTAGGCCGAGGTGCCGGACTCTCTTTGGGTCTAAACCTGTGGTACAGACTCTGGGAGCCAGTTTTTACACCCGCACTTGGCATTTTAATGGGCGGTGCTTTGCTGAGTGGCCTAATAAGCCAAGTTAATAAACGACTACCTCAGCGGGCAAAGCCTGAGTAACAGCTTCTACACGCTTGATCTAGCAATATTGCTAGATCAAAAAGCCTGACTTAACAAGCGTTACTTAAGGTTTAGCTCATCTTCCTCATCCGCCCACTCGTTCCACTCCTCGTCTAGGTCGTAGTCCTCAACCACAGGGCTGTATAAGTATGCGTCTTGAGCCTCTTTAAGGCTCAGCCACTGGCCTGCCTCCCTAACAGCAGCAGGGGGCGAATCAAAGCGGGCATAAAACCAAGGGGGAGATGTTGGCTGGGTGAGGGTTGCCTTAATCCGATAGGGATCAGCATGGGGATAATCTGGATCTTTGGGGATCTCTATCCAAACCTGTTGTCCAATAATGTCAATTGGGGATAGCATGTCTGCACCTCCTCTAATGCGGACGTTTTGTGTAAGTTTTTGCGAAGTTGACGCTTCACTTAAACAACACTTAACTTCATCTTACTGAAGTTTATGGGTCAGTACAAAAACTCATCAAATTTTCTTAAGCTTATGCACTTCGCCTAATTTTGTCATCCCATTTATCCTAAAGAAGACTCTCTATAGATGGATTTTTTGAGAATTCTCTGCTCAGAGCCTTTTTCATACTGCTTTAGGATCATCAATGAGAGGACATTATGCAGCTTGATGCCATTGCATCTCAGACGAGCCAATCGTCCAGCGAATCGTCTTATTGGGATTGGAACGATTGGCGAATTCACTACGTGCAGGCTGGGTCAACGGGGCCAAATCTTGTCTTAATTCATGGCTTTGGGGCTTCGACAGATCACTGGCGCAAAAATGCTAAGGTGCTGTCTGCTCACTATCACGTTTGGGCAGTCGATTTGCTAGGATTTGGGCGATCGCAGAAGCCCAAAATCACCTACAGTGCCGACCTTTGGCGCGATCAGCTTCGAGATTTTTGTACCCAGGTCGTTCAGGCTCCGGTATTCATCGCCGGAAATTCCCTGGGGGGCTATTCAGCCCTATGCTTTGCAGTAGACTGTCCCGAGTGGACCCAGGGGTTGATTTTGCTCAACTGCGCAGGACCTTTCTCTGAAGATAGCGCAGTGCAGCCTCCCGTTTGGCGGCAGATGATAGGCAACCTAACGCGAAATCTATTTAAGCTGCCTGGCGTCATTGAAGGGGTGAGCTTTGTGCTGTTTAACCGGACGAGAAACCGCGATCGCATCCGTGAGATTTTGCTCAAGGTCTATAAAGACCCAACCACCGTTACCGATCAGCTTGTTGAAGACATCTATCGCCCCGCCTTTGACAAGGGTGCCCTAGATGTATTTGCCGCAGTCTTTAAGCAGCCGCCAGGGCGCAAGCTGGATGAACTGCTGGTGGCGCTAAAATGTCCTCTCCTCCTTCTCTGGGGGAATGCCGACCCGTGGATGACCACGGCTAAGGCATTACGGTTTCAGGCGTTTTATCCTCAGGCGGAACTGGAGTGGGTAGATGCAGGTCACTGTCCCCATGATGAGCGTCCTGAAGCTGTCAATGCTGCCATCGATCGCTGGATCAGACAGGTGATGCAATAGCCTTAAGGCTGCATAATGAATGGCATCAAAGTTCTTGAGACCTTTACGGAGAACCCCCTATGGATCGACGAGCGTTTTTACTGCGGGTGGGCGTGGGTGCCCTGGCAAGCAGTTTGCCTGTGGCGATCGCCGCCTGTACCCCAGACACAACCCAACCCACTGCACAGCAGCCGACAGCGCCAAAGCCCTCCACCGCTGGTGCATATACAGCAGTGGGTACCCTTCAAGACCTCGATAAAAATGGATTTATCCAAGACAAGAAATTCGCGGCAGGGCCTTTGCTCGTGGTGCGAGATCCCAGTGACAAAACGAAGCTGGTGGCCTTCAATGCAACCTGTACCCATAAAGGCTGCGTTGTCGATTGGAGCGACCAGTCTAAAGGCTTTTTGTGCCCCTGTCATGCCACCGAATTTAAAGCTGATGGCAGCGTTGCGAAAGGACCAGCAACCCAACCCCTTGCGAAGTTTGCCGTCAAAACCGACGGCAGTTCTATTCTGGTCAGCGCGAGTTAATGTGGGATGCTCCAATTCGTTCTTTTCATTGGCTTACTAAGAGGTATTAAATCCCTATTACCAGGGGTTTCCTACCATCGTAATGCCGCTCCAGTAGTAGGGGTGGGCTAGGTTAGCATCACTTTGTTCTTGCAGCTTGGGCGAAAGCGGGACGCTAATTCCCGCAGTCACCAACTGGTTATTTTCAACGCGGACTTGACCCTTGATCATGGCAACCTGTGCTTGTCGTAATGCTTCAGCTTTAATGGGGGCAGTTTTTAGGTTCCCATAGAAGCTACTCATCAAGGCTAATGTCCCCAGATCGCTAATGTTCCAAATTCCTCCAAGGGCCGTTTGTACCCCTGCCGAAACGGCTAACCCCGTAAACCCTAGTTCGGCATCCTGATCGCCCAGTGCGGTACGACACGCGCTCAGTACCAGCAAAGAGACTGGGCTAGGCTGCGTTAAATTCAAAGACTGCATTTGCTTTAGGTTCACTTTTGTGTCCCAAAACTGAATGTAAGACTGTTCTGCGTTTCCTGCTTGGAATTCACCGTGGGTGGCTAAATGCACAATGCCATAGGGTTTTGAGGAGCGCAGTTGCTTAAGCTGCTGGGGTGTAAAGGTTTCGTTCAGCAGTGATTCCCCAGACCAAAGTTTGCTAATGGTAGACAGTTCTAAAGGCACGGCGGGGAGTGCTACTTGATCTTTGAATTCCGAGGCTCCCATTGCCAGAACCTGGGTTTGCTGAAGGTTGACATGGCGGGTATCGGTCAAGGTAAGGCTGGGCATTACGCCAACGCTATACCGCTCAACAATAAACCCCTTGCCATCATGCAACGCCGCGAGCGGGAGGGCGCGTAAGCCTCTGTCCATAATAAAGACTAGGTTATTGACCTTTGCGGTCTTTAGTGATTCTTCTAGAGGGGCAACCAGCCAGCTATAGAGCTGCTGAGATTGAGGTAAGTAAGTTTTAGCGTCCTGTAGTCCCTGAAGGCTGCCTTGAAAACGTCGAACGGCTTTCACCATTTTCCCGCGTGTTGCATCGGCGATTTGCTTGCGAATGACTTTGCCATCGGATGTTACCAGTACCAATACAAGCTGATCATTTTCGTTCCCTGCTGCACCCTTCGGGAAGATCCGATCCCAACCGCAGGAGTCAAATTGCCAGATTGGGTCTGTGGGGCGAGCGGGTTTTTCTGATAAACACTTATCGGCTTTAGGTTCACTGGCCTGTGCCAGGAGACCGGGCAGTGGCTCCGCAGAAGCAATGAGCGTTGGGGGAAGCTTTGCGGCAGTTTGGGCTTTGGGGGCTGGTGCAAAATAGGTATAGATCAGACTGGGGGTTACGCCAGCCACCTGGGTTGAAATTCGACCAAGGGTATTTTTAGCTTGGTCAATGGTGTCAGCAGGCACATTATTCAGACCTAGATAGCCTGTAACCGACGTACTAAAGTATTGATCTAATTCTTGAACCGCCGCGCTAGCCAGTGGAGATACGTTGGACTGAGGAATAGAGGTGGGAGGAAAAGTATTGCTTTCTGGTTTAACAGGAGAGGTGCCCGTTGTTTCTACTTTAGAGGAATCGTTTTTTCCATTGTCAATAACATCTGGAGCACGGGTAAAACTGGATTCAAAGGCTCCAATATCAGGGGCATTACCCTGAGGACGAACCGCGCCGCGCTGGTCTGTTGTGATGCCAGGAATAATGCTGCCTCTATCAATGGCTGGACTATTTTCGACAAGAGCGTAGGTTTGAGTGGGGCCACCGTTATCGGCCAGGGGTGCAATGGCAGTCTCGATGGAGCCTTTCAATACAAAGTCGGTGGCGATAGTAGGGAAGCCGCCAGCATTACCATTTTGACCGACTAAGTTGTTGCCGAGTGAATTGAAAGTTCCTGAGTTAAATACTTCAGTATTAGAAGAGGAGAAGTTGCCTGCAATAATACTATTTCTTATATTAATAAGCCCAATTTCGTTGTAAATACCTCCTCCCGAAATGCCTGAATTATTGTTCGTGATAGTACCGAAGATAATAGAACTTTCACCACCATCACTATAAATTCCTCCGCCTATAGATCTGGATAAGTTGCCAGCAATAGTACTATTGGTAACTATTAATGTTCCGCCAGCAGAGACCGAAGAAAATCCGTTGGCGATTCCACCTCCATTTTTATCTGATAAGTTATTAGAAATAGTGCTGTTAATTATCGTTGTTTTCCCTTCGTTTCCATTGAAAACTCCACCACCACTGCCGTAGATGACAACACTATCAATTCCAGAAGTATTGCCAGAGATTGTACTGTTTGAAATATTTAGAATTCCTCCATTTACACCACCAAAAAGACTTCCTCCATTAGATATTCCTCCTCCATTCTCACTTGAAGAATTTCTCAAAATATTACTATCAAAAATATTTAAAGTATTGCCTTTATCAAGAAATATACCTCCCCCAGTGCCAAAGCTTAATATTGCATCGCCAGCAGTATTGTCTATTATGTTAGACCTGGAAATTGTCACGTTGCTCCCAGATCTAATTAAAATCCCACCTCCATCCTCATTTCTATTGCCAAGTCTATTATTTAAAGCAATTCCATTTGCAATAGTTAATCCTTCAATTCTGACGGTACTTTCTGTAATATTAAATACACGAGATCTTTTGTTTCCACTTATGGTGAGTCGTTCCGCACCTGTGCCCTGAAGTGCGATCGCCGTACTTGGATTATTAAAGAAAATTTCTCCAAGCTTGAGCGTAATTGTTTGGGGCGCACTAAATACGCCAGCGCTATCAAAACGAATCGTATTAGCAGCAGGTGTTGCAACATTGAGTCCGTTACGATTGATATTGACATTCGCAAAACTGACGGATGAGCGTAAGTTGCCTAGGCTATTGTCATCGCCTGTATTACTCACCACATAAGAAGACGTTGCTTCATAAGCACCAATATCCACATTAGAACCAGCATTGAGTCCAGTGGGCGCTCTTTCTGCGCCGCGCTGATCGATCTTGAGAGATTGCCCCGTAATAGAGTCTACTGCCAAGGCATTGTTTCCGGTATCAATCGCAGGGCTGCCAGCAACTAAAGCCTGGGTTTGAGTCAAGCCGCCATTGTTAGCTAGGGGGGCAAGAACTGTATTGATAGCACCTGAGAGGATAATATCGGTTGCGATTGTTGGAAAGCCACCTGTGTTACCGTTTTGACCAACTAAATTGAATCCTAAAGAGGTGAAAGCTCCAGCATTTAAGACATCAGGAAAAGTACCTTCAGTAGACTCAAATAAATTACCTGCAACAATGCTGTTGCCGATTGTGACCGTACCCCTAGAGTTTAATGAATTATCTTCTAAAAACAAGAAATCAGCATTAAAAATACCGCCTGCCTCTTGTGCAGAATTATTGGTTATCGTGCTATTTATAATATTGATATCACTACCTAGATTGGCAATACCGCCCCCAATCCCTTGGGTCGCTTGGTTGCCTGAAATCGTGCTATTTGAAATTAAAATCTTTCCTTCACCAAGGATCACTCCTCCACTTGGATTAGGAGCGCTAACGTCAGAATTTGAAATAGCGCCATAATTCGTTCCTTTATTGCCAGAGAAGGTACTATTGGTAATCGTAACGGTGCCACCACCATTGGCAAGACCACCGGCATACTGACCATTTGTAGTGTTATTAGAAACTGTACTATTGTTAATAGTTAAGTTGCCCAGTACGTTCCCAATCCCTCCAGCGCCAAGATCAGCCGTGACTGAGTTTCCGGTAACGGTACTGTTAAGCAGTGTTGCTGTGCCAAGAAAATTAACAAAGCCGCCGCCGCCAAAATCTGCAATATTTCCTGCAATACTGTCATTGATGAATGTTACTGTACCAGTGCTATAAACACCGCCACCAAACCCAGTTGTGTTAGGTTCTGATTCAGGATCTCCAACGGCTCGGTTCCCAGAAATACTGCTGTTACGAACGGTGAGATTGCTTGTCTCACCCACTAAAATCCCTGCTCCAGTCCCACTTACTTTGCCCTTTGTAATGGTCAATCCATCCAGGTTTACTATGCCTGCTGCAATATTAAAGACCCGTCGAGCATTCTCTCCATCAAAAATGGTGTTACCTGCGCCCTGTCCTCGAATGGTCAGGTTTTTATTAATGCTTGCGACAGCAGCACTATTTCCCGTAAAGGTTCCAGTTGCTACGTTGAGAGTAGCGCCCGAAGCTGCTAAATCTATGCCATTTTGGACAATACCCTGAAATGCTTGGTTGATGTTAACGGTTGTGGCTTCACCCTTTAAGGTCTGCTTTGACGCCAACAAAATCGGTGCATTGAGATTAACGGTCAGACTCCCATTTTGGTTTTGATCGCTAAAGGTAAGGGTATTGCTATTGAGTTGAGTGCTGCTGTTAATGGCTGTATTGACTTGAATCAAATCATTGGCAGCTAGGGTTACATTCCCCTTACTCAGGGCATCTTCAACTACGCTGGATGCTACAAAATAGTCACCCGTCAAGGGTGCTGGCAAGGTATTGCTGTTGTCAGCACTGCTATCAATAAAAAGTCTGTCAGGGTCTAAAAGCCAGCTCCCTGAAGCGCCATTTGCTGCACCTACATTCACAGAAGCCGTTGAGGCAATACTAAGCCCTGCTTTGCCAGAGGTTTCGACAAACCCACCATTTCCTGTGGTTGCTCCCCCTTTGGCAGAGATTCGTCCGTTCATTGTTGTGACTCCGTCAGCCCAAACAATCACTTTGCCGCCTTTCCCGTTGGTCAGCGCATCTGCCTTAATTTCAACGCCATCGTTGACGGTGGTGGTCGTTGCCGTGGGCACCTTACCCTTGCCTTGATAGTCACCCCCCACTAACACGGTTCCGCCGCCACTATCCCCAGAGGCCAAAAGCTGTGCTGGCGCTATCAAATTCACCTGGTTGCCCAGTACGTTGATAGTGCCTCCCGTTTGCCCAGCAGTTTGTCCAGACACATCTAGCGTTCCAGAAACTGCTACGGTGCCAGTATTTCCGCCAGACAGTACAACAGTTCCCTGGCGATTTTCAGCGGTGCGCGCCAGAATTACCCCATCCATGTTGATGACGTTTTTTATCACCGATGCCCCTGCCTGGGCACTCAGCCTAACCACCCCTCCGTCTGCGGAGATGACCCCACTATTGCTGACTAAAGCATTCAACGGTTGGCCTGTTGAACCAAAAATTTGACCTGTCAGCGTTGGATCAACCGCAAAGGAAAAAAGACCATCGCCATAAAAATCTAGAGTCGCTTCCGTCCCAGAACCCAATACGACAGATCCTAAGTAAGCATTCATCACCCCTCGGTTCGCGACCCCTGGCGCAACCAGTGCTGCAAAACCACCTTCTGCAACGGTGATATTACCTTCATTCTCAACCGTTGAGAGCACTTTGCCTAGGGTTTGTCGAAACCGCAGTTGCCCCTGCATGAAGTCTGTGTTCTGAATATCTAGGGTTGTTGCCAGAAAACTGCCCACATTGACTTGAGCGGTGGGCGTAAATAAAATCCCGTTGGGATTGACTAAATATACTTGCCCATTAGCCGTCAAGCGCCCCGCAATTTCTGACGTAAAGCCACCTGTCACGCGATTCAGGGTGGCAGAAGTGGCGGAGGGCTGCTGGAAATTAACCCATTCTGAAGACCCAATATTAAAGCTATTCCAGTTAATGACTGCGCGCTCAGAGGTCTGCACAATATTCAGTCTTTCGGCGTTGGGCTGCTGAATCTCTGCCTGACCTGTCGAAACCGTTCCGTCTTGGGGGAGTGCAGCCCCAGGCAATGCCCATAACAATGCACTGGTTAGCCCCAAGAGTGAGCCGCGCACCATTCTGTATGAACGGCGGGGGGAGAGATGTTTGGCGATCGCCTTCATTGAACCAGACTGGGGCAATAAAGCACAAATGTCAGTCGATTGACCTGAACGGATCGGCGCAACAGAAGACAGAAAAAAGAGGCAAGACCGCCAAATCATAAGTAAACCTTTTTAAAAGAGATTAGTTGAAGGAGACTAGTTAAAAGAGATCGATTAGAAGAGACCCGTGAGCACAAAAAATAGTCGAGGGTCGGAGTTAAAAGATATGTCTGTTCGCTCAAAGGGAAAAGCAAGTTCTAAGCCCAGAAATACATTGGCACCAAAACTATGGCGTACCCCTAAACCTACCGAACCTAACGCGTCTGATGAACGTTCGGCTGCTGTTGGCGCATTCCGAAAGACCTGCCCGTAGTCAGCAAAAACATAGGGCTGCGTTGTCATGGATAACCCAAAGCCTTTATAGAGCACAGGGCGCTGTAGCTCCATGCGTAGACCATAGCCGTAGTCGCCTAAAAGCTCGTCTGGGTTAAAGGCACTGCCAAAATTTGCCCCACCCAACCCAAATAGCTCGCGGTTTAAAAGCGTGTCTCCGGTTAGTTGAGCAGTACTCGAGAGCAACAAATTAAATTGCCCTGGCAGCTTTTGATTGCGCGTGAGGTTTAGATTAATTTTGGTAAAAACTGCACTCCCTGCTGCTCGTGACAGTGGCTCAGCAATGCTGCCTGTTTCGGTACCGCCAACACCTTGAGAGAGCTGAAAGGAGCCTTGAAAAACCCCTGACGGATCCACATTTTCAACTTGAACCCCAACCCTGAGCACTGCCAGCCGATCTTGACTTAATACCGCATCGAAGAGTTCAGATTTACTGCGACTATCGGCGTAGTCAACACTCCCTTTGACCGAAATATTGGTCTGACGAGACCGAACAATGGGATAAGTCAGCCCTGCCTCTAAGGCAAAGGTACGTCCGTTAATGCCAAGGTTTCGTAAATTTCCCCTGGGGTTTACGTTTGTGTAAGAGCCATCTAGATTGAGGCGTAACCCATCATTGCCCAAAGGTGCTGTGAGGCTGACGCTGCCTAACGCTAATTCGCTGGGGTTACTGAGAGAGGTTGCACCTCGTAAGGTCAGACGTTCTCCCTCTTCTATGATCGAATTAAGCGAAACGCCAACTTGAGCGCGGAGTGGCCCTACTTCTTCTGTGCCGCGATTGGTGATTTCGGCAAAGCCATTGACGGGGCTATAGGCGGCTCGCAGTAGCAAGGTTGAGGTGCCTAAACTGCTGCCTCGCCGCAGTACCGCTCTGGCTTTAATGCCCGCTAGATCGTTGACTAAAAGCAGAGAACGCTCTAGGTCTTTGATCTGAAGCGGCTTGGAGGCCAAGATCTTATTGGTAAACCCTTCAATGCGCTCAAGCTGTGGCTTTGGCGCACCCTCAAGCTCAATTTTTTCAATGTAGCCTTCTATAACTTGGATACGGGCTTTGCCATCGGTAATGGTCTGTTCTGGTACGACCGCAAAGGACAGCACGTAGCCTGATTGACGGTAAAGCTGAGTAATTTTGGTGGCGATCGCATACAGATCTGCCAAGCTGACATCTTTGCCAATTAACGCTTTATAGAAGCTTGAAAACCGCTCTGTAGTATAAACCGTACCGCCTTCAACCATCACAGACTGGAGCTGAAATTTCTGCTGATCTGCCCCAGGTGGTGCGGTAAGATCCTCTCGCTGAGGGACAGAAATTTCTGGCTGGGGTACTGGAGAACTCGGAGAAGGCAACTGCTGTTCAAGCCGTCCTGGATCGGTCAAAGTCTGAGCGTCACTGGGTAATGTAAAAGTCACACAACCCAATAAGCCTAATGCTGCCACATACCAGAAATGGATCCACAGCCGACTCAAAAAATAGAACTGCATGTTTATGAAATTTTAAATAAGAGGTTAAGTTTGTTGTCCTAACTCATGCCGCCCATTGATGCAATGAATGCATTGGCTTGCCAGAAAAGGTTTGATCTAAACTAGGCAAGCTTTCTTTGAACTGACTGATAGACGTTATTCAGAGCGATTTTTGCCATATTTAGACTAAAATTGCTATTTGAACTCTCAATCTTTAGCACCTCTGTATTCCTACTACAGTGATCGCAATCACATCTTAATAAGATTGAGATCACCCATCAATTGGCGAACCATGGCATATTATTTTATTAGTGATTTCTACCTTCTAAATCCTTAGTCTTTGCTCGTATTTACTGCTTCGGGTCATCAATCGTTAGCTCCTTCTCCGTAAAATCATCATGAAAGTCACTTTTCTTCACACTATTGGTGTCATCGCGCTAGGCTTAATGGCTTCTATGCCATACGCTCCCTCTGCCCAAGCAGAACTCCAATCTAGTCATCGCTTTTTCTGTGGCAAAAGTCGTAATGCTTCAACCGGCGGAATTATCCCCACCACGATTGCGCGAACGCAGCGGGGGAATGTATTGATGATTCACTGGAAATCCAACTTTTTTACTAATGGTTCGAGTGACTATACAGCTGAAAGCCGTTGCATAGAAGTCTCTCGTCGATTTCAATCGTTTTATAGCAAAGGGAATCTAACTTATCTAACCACAGGTAAAATCAACGATCAAAATGTTATTTGTGTGGCAGAAGAGTATGGTGGGCCTTGTAAAGGACTGCTACTGACGCTTGAGCCAAAGGATAATCCACAGCAGGTACTGCGTGATTTGATGGATGTTAGAATTAATGCCCGTGGGCCTATCACCCGAGGTGCAGCTTCTACCTATATTGATCTAGAAGAGTTTTTAGATGCTGCACCTGTTCAAAATGATGCGTTGTCTGTCTCTTCGCCTGTGCAGGTTTCCCCTCAAAATTAAGGCCATAGATGAGATTCAAATAAATAGCCCTGTGTATGTACGCAGGGTTATTTATTTGGGAAAATTTTCGACTTTGTTGATAATAGATTCTACTTGAGCAACAGATAGGTCTAACCCCTGTGCAATATCTGTAGAGCTTAATTCTAACGCCAAGAATCTTGGAATCAAGTCTAGTTTTGCTTGTAGAAGCAATGAAGCATCCAGCTGTCCCTTGATTAGCCCTTTTACGTACTTTATGTGAGGAATACCCTGTTGAATACGAATATCCTCGGTTAAGGAGACGGCATATTTTCTGGGACGGATGCAAGAGCCATACTGTCTGGCATAAACGTGCGTAAACTCGGCACCAAAAAACAGAATTTGTGCAGAATAAAAGACCCAGGCCACAACAAATACCAAAGAACCCGCTGCGCCAAAGGCTGAACTAAAGGTGTTTTTTGCGAGATAAAGCCCTAGGGCGTATTTCCCGATTGAAAATAGCGCAGCCGTCATTAGCGCGCCAATCCAAACGTCGCTCCACGCAATTTTTACTTGGGGCACATACTTGTAGATTAGGCTAAATAGCAGTGTTGTAAGAACAAATGAACCTACGGTATTGAAAAATTGCCAGGATACATTGCCGCCAGGTAAAACGTTAACAAAAAGATGGGAAATAGCCACAAGCAACGTATTTGCCATTAGGGAGGCGAGCAGCAAAAAGCCGATGCATAGAACCATCAAGAAGGCCAGCAAGCGCTGACGAATAAAAATACGAACGGCCTTTCCAGGCTTTGGCGCAACTTCCCAAATTGTGTTGAGGGCATCTTGTAGTTCGGTAAAAACGCCAGAGGCTGCAAACAGCAAAATGCCAATGTTGATGACAGAAATAACGCCAGGATGAGCATTTTGACTAATGTTGGCGATCGCCGTTTCAATGACCTGAGCACTTTGGCGACCCACCAGCCCTTGAATTTGAGCGACCAACTCTCCTCGTGCCGCATCTTTGCCAAAAAATATGCCCACAATTGCCAGCGTAATGGTGATCAGCGGGGTTAGCGAGAACACCGTGTAGTAGGCTAACGCCGCAGCCAGCCTTGAAGCCTTATCTTCATTCCATTCTTTAAAAGTTTGTTGAAGCAGTCGCCAGATTTGCCTAAGACCCACCGCAATGTCCTCAAATAATAGATTGATTTTATATACTGCCTATACAGATGGGCTGAGCACAATCTATAAATCTATAGGAAAAATTGCGGTCATCACTACTGCATTTTTGGGCTAAGCACTTCACAATAGAAGAGAACCTCAATTTATGGCACATAGAGGAAAACTGTGAGTAATACCAGTAACTTTAAAGAAGCCGTTCGGCAGGCCAAACAAAACGCGCTGGTTGGCCCCAACGTTATTCAAAACGCTCTACCCTTCGTAGGTGGTGGCTTAGTATTGACCGCCTTTGGTGCGTGGGGCGGGCTGGGCGTTCTACAAAGCAACCCCGCGCTGTTTATGCCGACCTTTATCGTCGCGTTTATCGCTGAAATCGCGCTCTTTTTTATCGCCCAAGGTGTGGCGGCTCGTGGCAACAATAAAGTGGCGCTGCCGCTGTTGGCAACCTATAGCCTGCTGTCAGGATATACCCTTGCAATGCTCCTTAACCTGGCGCTGCGGACGAATGGCGTTGGAATCACTGGACTAGGCATTGCTGCCCTAAGCTGTGGCGTTACCTTTATTGCCGCGCGCTCCATTGGCTCTAACCTCACAGAGACAGATGGCTTTGCCCTCACTAAAACAATCCAGCTCGGGGTGATTGCCCTGGTCGTGGTTTTACTGGCTCAAGTCGGCTGCTCCTTTTTCAACATCTACACCCCAAGCTGGTTAGAAATCGCCATCTCAGGGATTGGGGTTTTGCTGTTTGTGGGCGCTGCGGTGGTTGATTTTTTCATTCTTCCCCGCACCTACAAAGACGATCAGTATCTCCCCGCTGCGCTGTCGATGTATCTAACCTATGTCAATCTGTTTGTGTTTATTCTGCGACTGTTGATTGCGCTCAATAGCCGCGATTAACGCAGATTGCTAGACCGTATCAAACGCCGATCTTCTTGAGAAGATCGGCGTTTTTTATAAGCCGGCTCCATTCACAAACGCTTTACAATCGTTAGATATCGTAAAGCCTTACGGTATCTTGGTCAAAGCAGCGGCATCCATTTTTTTGACGTAAACTCCCATGACGGCACAGACTCACAAAAAAGCAAAAGCCCTGAAGCCCACCAGCCAACGTCCTGCAAAGGCGCTATGTAGTGAGTGTGGGCTATGTGATACCTACTATGTTCACTACGTCAAAGAAGCCTGTGCCTTCATTAATCAGCAGATTTCGACGCTCGAAACACAAACCCACGGACGTAGCCGTGACTTAGAAGCCTCCGACGACGTATACTTCGGCGTGCATCAGTCCATGATGGCAGCGCGCAAAACGGAGCCGATCGAAGGGGCGCAGTGGACGGGCATGGTTAGCTCGATCGCCATTGAAATGCTGAATCGCGGCATGGTGGAAGGCGTTGTGTGTGTCCAAAACACCCAAGAAGATCGCTTTACCCCAATGCCCGTCATTGCCAGAACGCCAGAAGATATCTTGGCAGCGCGGGTCAACAAGCCCACCCTTTCGCCCAATCTTTCGGTGCTAGAGCAAATTGAGCAGTCGGGAATGAAGCGGCTGCTGGTGATTGGTGTAGGCTGTCAAATCCAGGCGCTGCGAGCGGTTGAGAAAGAGCTGGGGCTAGACAAGCTTTACGTGCTAGGTACGCCCTGTGTCGATAACGTGACCCGTGCGGGGCTACAAAAGTTTTTAGATACCACCAGTCGATCGCCGGATACGGTGGTGTACTACGAGTTTATGCAAGATTTTAAGGTGCATTTT
Source organism: Acaryochloridaceae cyanobacterium OTE_75_metabat_521 (assembly GCA_031387975.1). GTDB lineage: Bacteria > Cyanobacteriota > Cyanobacteriia > Thermosynechococcales > Thermosynechococcaceae > JAAURS01. Next base: position 15,324 of record JANNDV010000117.1, read on the forward strand.
AAGCATGAAGATGGCTCTACAGAGACAGTGCCGTTTTTTGGTCTTAAAACCAATCAGCTTAAGGATGTCTTTGCGCCTTCGTGCATGAGCTGTTTTGACTATGTGAATTCTCTGGCAGATTTGGTGGTGGGCTATATGGGCGCACCCTTTGGCTGGCAGTGGACGGTCGTTCGCAACGATACGGGTCAAGAGATGCTGGATTTGATTGCCGACCAGATCGAGACACAGCCTGTGAATTCTGTGGGAGATCGCCATCAAGCCGTGCAGCAAAGCATCCCTGCCTATGACAAGGGCGTAACCTTACCTATGTGGGCGGCAAAGCTCATGGGGGTATTCATTGAGCGCATTGGCCCAAAAGGGCTGGAGTACGCTCGGTTTTCGATTGATTCTCACTTTACGCGTAATTACCTGTACGTGAAGCGCAACTATCCCGAAAAGCTAGAAGCGCATGTGCCAGCGTTTGCCAAGAAAATTGTCAGCCAGTATAAATTACCCCAGTAAAGATCTCCAGTAGCTATGACCACCACAAGCAGCAGCATCGAGTCACCTCCCTTTTTGTCAGGACTACGGATTTTGGGCTATCAGTTTAAGCTGATCGGCTGGGCGAGTTTTTGGCTGAAGTTGGTACTGGCGATCGCCACCATTGTGATTGTGCTCTTTGCCTCTACGACCCTGGGTGGTCGCCCTGCTGCCCCAGGTCAGCCTGTCCCTACCGCTGGGACTGGAATCGGGCTTGGCATCCCATTCTTGATTGGTGGCGTGGTGTGTCTTTTCATTAGCGTGTACTGGAGCTTTTTCTATACGCGTCTGAGTCGGCGGCTGGTGAAGCCCAGTCCTAAAGGCCAGCCTTCTAAAGGCGAAACAACCAACTGGATTAGAGCCGCACTCATTACAGACTTAATTGGGATGCTGCTGATGGTGATTGGCGCGGAAAGCATTGGCGGTATTTTGTTTGGTAAAGCGCTTTCCCAGGGGGTTGGCTCCTTTATTAGTATTGACCCCACCCGCTTTATCCAGCCTGGAGATTTACTGATTATTTTGGGCAGCATTCACGGCATTACAGGTCTGTTTATTGGGTTATCGAGTTCGCTCTGGCTGCTTCAGCAGACGGCAATGCAAAAGCCGCCTGTAGTATCTGAGGTTGCCGCTGGCAGAAATGACTGATTTACCACCTTTGTCTATAGAAACACTGTGGGGTATTCTTCGCGGCGAAATACCGGATGAGGGGGTGAATTGTCTCCTGTGGTATTGCTTGGGCTATCGCCATGACGCGGAAAAGCCGCACCAGTGGGATGCAAGTGCGGTGTCTACAGATTGGTCTACCCAATATCCAGAGCCGCCAGATTTTATTGGCAGTCGCCCTGCAACGGTTAAGCTCACCCGCTCTATTCCGGCTGAAGATAAGCAGCTTTTAAAGGAGCAGCTTGGTTTTACAGGTTATAAGGTGGGTGAACTTACCCCTACCCTTACTCGTCGAGCGACTGCGGTAAGCTGGCTTTTGAGCTACATGCGTCAACAATCAGCGGATAATTAGAATCTGAACCTTAATGAAAATTGCGTATTTTGGTCAATGGCCTTGACGATTTGCAGGCATTCGCGCGAAGATGGAGTGCATTAGGGGTTATAGCTCAGTTGGTAGAGCACTGCAATGGCATTGCAGGGGTCAGCGGTTCGAATCCGCTTAGCTCCATTGGTTGGAGAACCAAGTAAATTTATTGCTAGAAAGGCTTTTGGGAGTTCTGAATAATTCCTGAAGGTCTTTTTTGCTGTCAATATGGACAAATCTTTGGGCTGATAAGCGTGTGCTGTTGGGTAGCTATGTCTATGCGATGACCAAAAAAGTCTTTTTGTGGAGTTTGCCGGACTGGTTTGATCTAGAAAAGCGTTTGACCCCATGCTTTAGATATAGCACCTTGGGAAAAGCTGCTATGAGAAAACCCCAAGCAATTCAAAAAGAGTGAGGTTAACTTAATGATCAACCGATTTGGACGACATAGCAAGAAGAAAATTGTCACCACTGGTCACTCAAATGATTTGACATTGAACTGGCTAGTTTTTGCCTTAATTGCTATCGCGGCCATCTTTGCCGTAGTGACTCTTGGCGGCTACAGTTCACACATATTCGTATATTTCCCTGATAGAACGACTGTGTTCTGGCTTCTTGAACCATCGAGACGCTAATAAGTAGATCCCAGGTGCAATGGATGCGGTTTGTTGCAAGCATTTTTTCGATGAGCTATCTTTGTAGACAAAGTTAAAATTTTGCTTTATGGCCAACCCAAAACCAAAGACTGAGTATCTTAGGCCAATCCAGCGGATGGATGATACGGAGGAACCCTTAGCCGCTTTAGCCTTGTCTGCCAGAGTTCCTATTCATATTGATACGATCATTCGACAACAGCCTAATCGT
>JANNDV010000207.1:0-2267 GCA_031387975.1 Acaryochloridaceae cyanobacterium OTE_75_metabat_521
ATCCGCAGGAATGGCAGAGAGATCGGCTTCGGCGCGAATGGTGGCGAAGGATTTGTCGTAAATGGCCGAACCATCACGAATGTAGTCTAGAATTTCCTTTGAGGCGGGAGACGGTTTAAGCATGAAAAAATTGCAGAAGAGTAGATAGGTCGTAGCGATCGGTAAAGTCTCGGAAAGAAGTAGTCGGGCTATGAGCTTGATGAGCTTGCAGCATTTTTTGGATGGTTTCTAAAGCTCGATCGGCGGGTACTGCCGGATATAAGTATCGTCCAAAGATTGTGCCGGGTTCGTGCAGATATATTTCGTAACCCTGGCTGGTACCTTTGAGAGCAATATCACTGGGCACTGGCTGAGCACAACCTTTATCACAACCGCTGATATGAATTTGCACTGGGGAAGTCAGGGTTAACTGCCGAATCGCCGCCAAAGCATGATTTTGACTGTCAATCACCGCCGCTGCACAGCCGAGGGTGCCTCGACAAGCGGCGATCGAACCCGCTGAATGCTTCGGATTCACGCTTAGCCCTAGGCGCTCTAAAGCCAAAATTACGGGCTGGATCGCTGGCAAGTTAGGCAGAATAATGTTTTGCCAAGGCGTAAGCCGAATTTCGCTGTTGCCATGCACAGCAGCGATTTCTGCCAAACCCTTAAGCTGCTCTATGGTCAACCGCCCCAAAGGCAAAACTACTCCCAAGTAAAAATATTCAGATTGCAGTTGGGAGTGAACACCCAAATGCTGATGGTCTGCCAAGGTAATCTCTACAATTTCTTTGGTCAACTCAGCACCGGGACAGTTAACCCTCAGCCAGTCCAAACCCCACTGCTCCACTAAATGGCGAAAGCGTGGCTTACTAGAACGACGATGTTCACTAGTGACTGGGGTAATCGATCCAGAGTACTGCAAATACAAGTCAGACAAGGTAGCAAAGACTTCCACCGCCTGCTCTAAGCCCCAAACCAACCTTGTATCCAACATCTGACCGTCAGACATTCTGAGCAGCAATCGCAGACCAGAAGGCCGCGCTAGCAGCAAAATATCATTGGGACGCTGCCCGATCGACAGTGCTTCGCCCCCATCAATCCCGATGCTAAACTTGGCACTTAATCCAGTTAAATGGGGGCTACTAGAGATGTAGGAGTCGATCGAGTTCACTAAAAGCCGCGTATCCACCAACATCTGGGGGTCAATACCCGCTGTGGGGCTAGCCATAATGTTGCGAAAGCGGTCTACAGAGGCGATCGGAGCAGCTAAGCCAACAGATTGTAGAGCTGTGAAATCAGCTTTTTCTAAAGATTTTACTGAGAGCTGAATGTTCGATCGATTGGTGACTTGCAGGTCAATAGCTCCCAAGTTGGCGGCGAATTCAGCTAAAACTAGTGCCTGCTGGCTAGTCACCACCCCACCGGGCACCCTCACTCGCGCCAGCAGCCCATCTTGGGCTACAGTGGGCGCAAACAGGCCAGGGCAATATATCGATTCCGAACCATCAGGTCGGACTGAAACAGAAATCACATTTACTGTTCTGTGCGACGCAGAACTCGAACTAAATAATACTGCTTGGTGTTCTGACTCGTGAGCACTATGTATGGCTCCGTTACAGTTGCGGCACAGTCTCGGAATGCTACCGAATTTTCCCGAATACAGCTTCAGCAGCTTACCACAAGCAATGAAACAGAGGATGGGTTCGATCGTCTTTCTTTATGTCTGGCTAATCAAATAGCCCCAAAGATTTTTCCGACAGCAAGAAGCCCTCAGATATCATCTAAGGGCTTCTCGCTTTCAATATTAAGCCTGGCAGTGAGCTATTTTCACAGGGGGCTACCCCCCAACTATCGTCGCCGCTGTAGCGTTTCACTTCTGAGTTCGGGATGGATCAGAGTGGTTCCACTACGCCATTACCACCAAGCAAATCTGTTAGGGCTTAACACCCTCAAGGCTGCATATCCATCAAAAGAAGTTTTTTTAATCTTTCTCATCTCAAAGAAAACTGAGGACAAGCCCTCGGTCTGTTAGTAATGCTCGACTGCATCCATTACTGGACTTCCATCTACATCCTATTAACGGGTGTTCTTCCCGTGACCTTACTGGCCTATGCCATAAGAGTACTCATCTTGAGGTGGGCTTCCCACTTAGATGCTTTCAGCGGTTATCCTCTCCGCACTTAGCTACCCAGCGTTTACCGTTGGCACGATAACTGGTACACCAGCGGTGCGTTCTTCCCGGTCCTCTCGTACTAAGGAAGACTCCTCTCAATACTCTTGCGCCT
>JANNDV010000219.1:0-1989 GCA_031387975.1 Acaryochloridaceae cyanobacterium OTE_75_metabat_521
CAATGTTTCACCCAACGCAACCAATACGGTTCCAGGCAGGGCAGATCTTAGAATTGACCTGCGAGATCTGTCTCAGGCGCATCTAGAATATTTGGTCACGCTGATGGAGAAAGAATTTACGGCGATCGCCACTGCCACCGACACCCAAATTACAATGCGCGAAACGCTCCATATTTTGCCCACCCTGGCGGCACCTCATATTAAAGACACCATTCAGCAGGTCTGCAAAAACATAGGCTTAAGCTACCTTCACCTCCCCAGTCGTGCCGGACACGATGCCCAAGAAATGGGGCGCTTTACCGACATGGGCATGATTTTTGTCCCCAGTCGAGACGGTCTGAGCCATTCTGAGGGTGAATATACGTCACCTGAGCAGTGCGCCCAGGGTGCAGACGTGCTGCTACAGACCTTTCTAGAATTAGATCGGCGCTACGCGATTCGACCTACCGTGCCCAATAGATAACGTATTTTTCAATTACGGCAAAAAAGCCATAGAGTAAAATTCCCAACACGGCTAATCCAAGCAGTGCAGCAAAGGCCAGCGGAACATCAAAGCTGGAGCTGGCCTGCACAATGAGGTACCCCATCCCACCATTGGATGCTACAGACTCTGAAATGACAGAACCCACAAAGGCAAAAGAGGCCGCAATTTTGAGCGAAGCAAACAGGTAGGGGAGCGTGTGAGGCCAGCCAACTTTCTGAAAAACCTCAGCTTGAGACGCACCCAGTGATCGCAAAACGTCCTTCATTTCTGGCTCCACGGTATCTAGCCCCAGCGCCACATTGACGGCAATGGGGAAGAAGGCCAGGAGGAAGGCAGTTAAAATGGCTGGAATTTCGTTTGCGCCAAACCAGACAGCCAGCAGCGGCACAAGGGCAACTTTGGGAATGGTATTAAAGCCCTGCGCAAATACGTTAGGACATTGCTTGAAGGCTGCATCAACACAATCGCGGAAGCAGTCGAATTCATCCCATCGTTGCTTCATCCAGTTCTTGAGCACAAACCACCAATTCTCAATCTTGTTCAAGTCTGGGGAATAGGCAGGTAGATACCAGATTTCACATCCTGCGGCTGCAACCATGTCATCAATCGCTTGAGAGGCATGGAAACTTGCATTATCAATGATGATGATATCCCCTAGGTTCAATTGTGGGAGCAAACAATCCGCTAACCACATCTCAAATAAGTCTCGATTGCAGGTTCCATCAAAGGTCATTGGCGCAAAGATATTTTTTTGTCGTAGCGCAGCAATCCAACTCACGCGTTCGTTGCGCTTGCCTGATTTGAGTGCATAGAAGCGTTCTCCGACTTCACAGTAAGCATAAGGGATAGTCTTCTCGGTTATCTGTCCCTGCTTCATCTACATAGACGAGCTGTTCAGGGAGTGTGGTCTTTAATTGCTCCTTAAATGCGTCTCGCTGGAGTTCATCGCGTTCTCGGTACCCGTAAGTCTTTTTTTTCGACTCAATCCAATCTTTCGGAGGGCATCACTGATGTTTTGCTGGCTCACGTTGTCTCCCCATAACTTTGCCATTTGCCCTTGGGTCTTCTCTCCATGCTGTTTTGCAAATTCACGAAACCGCTCCCAGTCTGTGATTTTATGACAGCAGCCTTGTTGATAATGGGTGATGGCTTGACAGTGACCAACTTCTTGTTTGCGTTTAAGCCAGAGGTCTAGGGTATTTCGACTGATGTTAAACATTCGACTGACATTGGTTTTCCCTTCTCCTCGTTCTACTGCGGCGATTACTTTTTGGCGTAGGTCTTGACTATAGGGGGATGACATCGGGGGTTCTAATTCTACTTTCGTTTCTATCAGAATACGTCCTATGACAGCCCCGTAGGGCTATATAGGCAAAAGACCCATAGCAAGGGCAAAAAGAAAATGAGCTGCTCAAGGGTATTGTAGTGAACCGCTCAAAGGCTTAATGCAGGATGCCCTAGAGCATGACCATCTCCTGGTTTTTATAGATGAAGCGCATATTCAC
>JANNDV010000075.1:0-9944 GCA_031387975.1 Acaryochloridaceae cyanobacterium OTE_75_metabat_521
GATCGCCCGAATAATGATAGATATTGATCATCGGCACAATATGCGGATTCTCAAAGGATTTGCCAATGCCTTTTGGCGTGTAAAGTGCACCAATCGGGACGGTATAAATCACTGGGCAATGTAGCTCCTGAAGTTGGGCTGCATTTTCAAAAAAGAGTTGACTAGATATTTCCTTCGGGCATTTATCCAACCCATCAAAAATGATAAAAATCCCGAGCTTGTCTGAAAACTTCGCTTTAATCTGATCTGCACCATCCCGCAACAGCGAATTAGTCAAGGTTCTCAGTTGCTTAAAATCTTTGCGCAACTTCTCCCGCGTCGTCGTAACTTCCTTCGCTCCCCCTTTCATTTGGGCACTAATTTCAGACAATAGCTTGGAAATGAAAGGAATTTTGAGTTCTACACTCGCTTCGGTCTTTAACACAATGCTTTTTTCAACACTGTCTTCTTTTTCCTTCACAATCTCCTTAAACCAGTTCTCAAAATCGCTTTGGAGAATGGGGTCAAATCCTAGATTTTCCGCTCTTAGAACCTCTTCAACTCGCTTGATAGCCAATAAATACAAATCTGTAAATTCTAGATCGTTAACCCTTGCTTCTGCTTCCACATCCACAAAGACCACTTGATATTGAGGTTGCCAATGTTCGGCAATTTTCGCCAGTTCCGAACTCTTGCCGCAGCCCACATGTCCCGTAAACAAAAGTTTTGGAAATTGACCTGCTCCTTGGACCTTAATCTTTGCATTAATCAGCGCGATCGCTTTCTTACGACCCGCCAACTGCACATAGTATCGTTCAAGCGCTTCCCCCTCCAGCGCTTGAACATCACAAGCTTGAGCAGCCTCAGATAAAGTTTTGGCCCGTTCCATCGGAACATTCATAAGCGTTTTTGACCTCTGCCCTCAATTCTAAAGGTTGCAGCCCATCTTAATAACCGAATCCGAAACCGAATCTGTTTTATCCGGTCATGCTAACTTGAAACCTTAAGTACATCACGTCTACCAAAGGTTTTTCATTCCCTTGAGACTTCTAGCCCTGAGCAACGGTCATGGTGAAGATGAAGTTGCCGTCCGCGTTTTGCGGCAGCTTCAGCAGCAGTGCCCAGATGCTCACCTGCAAGCACTCCCCATCGTGGGCGAAGGTCGTGCCTACCAACAGGCTGGCATCCCCATTTACGGCTCAGTCCGTGCCGCCATGCCCTCTGGCGGATTTATCTATATGGATCAGCAGCGGGTAATCCAAGACCTTAAATCAGGACTTCTCTCTCTCTCCTGGAGCCAGCTTAAAGACTGTCGCCGTTGGGCATCTGAAGGGGGCACCATTTTGGCGGTGGGCGATATTGTACCCCTTCTGTTTGCCCGGATTAGTGGCGCACCCTACAGCTTTATCGGCACCGCTAAATCTGAATACTACTTAAGACAAGACGATACCGCCCTCAAAACCCGCCGTTGGCCTTGGCAGCGCTGGCTAGATTGCGACTACCTCCCTTGGGAAAGAGCATTAATGCAGCACCGCCGCTGCAAAGCCGTATTCCCGCGCGATCACCTCACCGCCCAATTCCTTCAGCAATGGCCTATCCCCGTCTTTGACTTGGGCAACCCCATGCTCGATGACCTAGAGCCTTTAGGCATCATCCCGCCCCACGCATTGCCAGAGCATAGGGCAACTATTTTACTGTTACCTGGCTCTCGCCCTCCTGAAGCCTATGCCAACTGGCAAATTATTCTAGATGGTATTACTCCCCTAGCGCTTCAGGGCGAAAAGCTAGTGTTTATTGGGGCGATCGCCCCTCAACTCAACCTCGACCAACTTCAGCAACTTGCCATAGCCACAGGTTGGCAGCAGAATACTAGCCCCTCAGAATTCGCGGTACCTCACGTTTGGCTAATGCTTGGGCAGTCGCATTTGTTGGTGGTTCCCAAAGCCTTTAGTGATGGACTGCATCTCGCAGATTTGGCGATCGCAATGGCAGGCACTGCCACAGAGCAAATGGTGGGGTTTGGAAAGCCCGTCATAACCCTGCCTGGTCAAGGCCCTCAATTTGTATGGGCGTTTGCAGAAGCGCAAACCAGGCTGCTTGGCCCATCAATTCACTTGATAGAACACCCTGCCGAGCTTGCAGTAAAAGTCTTAGCGCTTTTGCAAGAAAATCAGCAGCCCTTCTATCGTCATAACGGGCACCAGCGTATGGGAGAACCAGGAGCCTCGATTCGTATTGCTCAACAGATTCTTGATGGTTTACAGTGAACCCAAGAAAATGAAGAAATGGGGCATTATTGACTAGAATTCTTAATTTTTACCGATCCTGTCAGGATTTAAGAAAGACCTTTGGTAAGGTATCAATACAGATTGAGTTCACCTAAGACTCATAAGACCAATTCTGAGATAGGACAGCACGATGAGCGGGGGCAAGTTCGAGATTCAATCCATCGCTGTTTGCATATCCATTCAATATTTTCCCTCGTTTGAGAAGGATTCTACTTATGATGACGTTTTCAAGTCGTAGCCTATTTCGGTCTTCCGCTGCGATCGCCCTTGGCGTTAGCTTTGCCACACCAGCGCTGTTCTCTAGCCAAGCGGTTGCTCAGAGGTCATTTTTCTCGGACGTTTCTGGCAGTTATTGGGCTAAACCCTTCATTGAAAGGCTCTCCAAAGAAGGCGTAATGGCTGGCTTTGCGGATGGCACCTTCAAGCCGGAACAAACCGTAACCCGTGCTCAGTTTGCTACCATTTTGCGGAGCGCCTTCAGTGAAGAACCCGTCCGCAAAGGCCGCACCTTTAAGGATGTACCTGCCAAATATTGGGCTAATGTTGCCATTAATAAAGCCTACACAACCGGATTCATGTCGGGTTATTCTGACAACACCTTTCGCCCAGAGCAAAAAATCACGAAGGCTCAGACGCTTACTTTTCTGTCCAACGGCCTACAGCTCGAGCCACCTAAAAGATTAAAAAGATTGCTCTCGGTGTATCGAGACGCTGACGAAATTACAGAAGAGAATCGAATTGGCGTTGCCGCAGCCACAGAAAAGGGCTTGGTGGTTAACTACCCCAAAGCGACCTTTTTAACCCCTAACGAAGAGATGACGCGAGCCGATGTTGCCGCAGCGATTTATCAGGCATTGGTAAGCCAAGGTAAGCTCTCCGCCTTACCCGCAGATTCAAAAGCGCTGGCCTACATTGTGAATGTTGAAAAAGGTCAAGGCAGCGCAGCTGGCTCGGGCGGTAGCGGCGGAAATACAGGCACCATCCAAAACGGGAGATTGGTCACGCGTGGCACTACCTTTACCGTAAGACTGCCAGGGGGAAATGATGTCAAACTGATCTTGGCACCGACCGATACGGTTGCGACCAATCTTGAAGTGGCTCAAAGCATTGTGAGCGCCAGTGGAACATCTATTATTCCTGTGGGTAGCCAGATTCAGGGACGGTTTCAGCCTGTTAGCATCAACGGTACGGGCGGCAGTCAATATTTTGCAGATCGGCTCGTGGTGGATGGCAAAACCTATGCCGTTAGCCTTGCTTCAGATCCTATTGCACCCACGTCTAGACAGTCTGTGTCTCCTGGCTCTGTCCAGGGTGGTCTTTCTACTATTGCGGGTCGGCTGCTACTCGGGCGAATTTTTGGCGGCGGAACCGATCTCGGCTCTCTGCTGGGCGGTGTTTTAGGCGGCGGCAATAGCTCACCCCTCGGTGGACTATTGGGCGGTGGCGGCAATAGCTCGCCTCTCGGTGGCTTGTTGGGGGGCAATAACCAGAGCAATGACAACATTGTGGTGGTAGAGCCTTCAAAGCTGTTGCTTAAGCTGCAAAGCGATGCGCTGATTGCGCGTCAGGTGGGAGGTGGCGGCGATCGCCCATCATTCCTCATTGCTAAGCCTGTGGGCATCCGCTAAACTTTGATTGCTGAGGGCAAGGGGCTTTTGGTTGCTCTTTCCCTCAGCGCCGCAGAAGCAAAATCTTTTCAGGGTAATCAGTGCTTGACTAAAACCCCGATCTCTTTCTGAATGGGCAAAACATTGAGCGAATCAATCTGGGCGCAATACTCTAAATCTTCGTACAGCTTTAAGCCCACGAGCCGCTGTCCGTGGCTGGCATGCTTAAACAGAGACACCAAATCATCCTGAAAATTTCGGTATAGCGCCACGGCGGCTACAGCCTCATCATTTCCTGCCAGTAGGTCAAGGGGCACTGTACCTGCTTTTAAGACCCCCTCAACCACAGCACCCGCACAGCCCGTATCTTCAAGAGAATAACTGCCTTCCCAGCCAGACCCAACTATCCACACCGTTTCTGGCTGATGCTGAAGCAGGTACTGAACCACGGTTGCTCGATTGATAAACGCTGCGGTCAGGACAGTCTTTGCAGCCTGGATACATTCGAGGGCGCGGGTTCCATTGGTGGTACTAATAAAAATTCGGCTATCTTTCACCCGCTCTGGTGTGCAGTCTAGAGGCGAATTACCCAGATCAAACCCTTCTACCATTTTGCCGCCCCGCTCACCAATGCGAATGCGATGGGCAGGGTTCCAAGACTCACTCACGTCCATAAGCGTTTGTAAATCACTGAATGCCTGAACCCCGTCCGCTCCAGCATTTAGAGCCGTGGCAATGGTAGACGTTGCTCTCAAAACATCCACGGCGATCGCACAGTCGGGCAAGGCAACATTTTGCGGGACGGCTTCGGGGGTGTGATAGACAAATAGTTTCATGGTAGATAAATAAAATTTCCCGTAACCGACGGCAGCGCTACTCGATAACCTATCCAGTAGTGCAATGGACAATGGCACATCATATCCCAAGGTATCTCTTAACTGAGCAGCCTGACTACTCTCTATGGGCAAAAACACGAACAAAGAATTTGTGGAGTTTATAAAAGCAAACACCACAACCCGAAGGTTATGGTGCTTGTTAAAGTCCAGCTTATTTATGAACTTTCGCTCGGTGCTCAGATGCGCTACTCAAACGGCCTTTAAACACAGGCGCTGCTGCGGCTATTGTTTACCACCAAAAGATCCCATCATGGAACCCAATCCTTTAAAGGACTTACTGGTTTTCATCAACGTCAGAAGTTTTTTGAGATCAACCGTCAACGTAGGCGTGGGGTAAGACTCAAGCAGGCTCACGGTGCCCAACCCTTCTTTAGAAGAAGCTGAAATTAGAAGTGCGCCTCTTAACGCAACAACCTCGCTATTGCCAGGTAATTCGGTTGCGCTGGCGAGTTCTGTGAGAAGACCTTCAGCAGAAGGGGTTTTGAGTAGTTTATCGACCTGTACCACAGTAAACGGAAACTTCATGTTGAGGGTTTTGGTCAAAGATTCTCTATCTTTGGGTTTGACAAGTCTTAGAAAAGACCCTAATTCAGACGAAGGTGTACCTGTTTGAGCATAATCCTTAAGATCAGTGACTGCGATGGAGCGGTAGATCGGCCCATATTTCATTGTGATTTTATCGGCACCCCACCCTGCTTCAGCAGAAACCATCGATCCAATGCCGCACAGCGCCAAGCCTGATGTAACACCAATAAATAAGCGACGGAAGGAACGCAGATTAGTCATAGTAAAAATTTAATTTGAATGGAATTAGGTTGAAATGGAATGGTTTAAAAAACAGTTGTTCAGTTAGCTTCAATGGAAGCTCAAGACGGGAGGTTAAATTTTAATCAATGGGTTCATTTCAATGGGGTATAGCTCAAGGATGTTTGAATCCTAAGCGATGTTCCTGAACAACCAAATTTTCCATTAAGTATGCAGGAAGCCAGCAATTCGGTCAACTGCGGTCTTTAAGAGCGCTGGCTCATGTACTAGTGCAAAGCGCACATACCCTTCTCCAGAAGATCCAAACCCAGCCCCTGGGGATGCGGCTACGCCCGTTTGAGCCACGAGTGCCTTACAAAACTCAATAGAATTTTGCTGCCACGGCTCTGGGAGTTTTGCCCAGACGTACATTGTGGCATCTGGGGTAGGTACGAGCCAACCGATCTGGTTCAGTGCCTCAACAAAAGCGTCGCGTCGAGCTTTGAAGGTTGCCACGGTTTGGCTGACTTCATCATCACAGGTGCTCAGAGCTGTGGTGGCACCCGCAAGAATGCCTTGATATTGGTTGAAGTCAACAATGGTTTTAATTTGCCGTAGGCCATAGATGAGGTTGGCATTGCCGATCGCATAGCCGATCCGAAACCCACCCATGTTATGGGACTTAGAAAAGGTAAAAAACTCAATCGAGCAGTTGTGATCGCAGTCTGCCTGAAGCACCGACGGCATGAGCTGCCCTGTAAAAGCCAAGTCTACATAGGGGAAATCATGCACCAGCGCCACGCCATGGGCTTGGCAAAAGTCTACGGCCTGTTGAAAAAAGTCGAGAGTGGCGATCGCCGTGGTCGGGTTATGAGGATAGCTCAGCACCATCATCCGCGCCTTTTGCACCACCTCGGGTGGGATGTCTGCAAAGACAGGCAAAAAGTGATTTTCGGCCGTCAGCGGCATGGGATAGACTTTGCCCCCCGCGAGGTAAACCCCACCCGCATGGGAAGGATAGCCCGGATCTTGCAGCAGCGCATAGTCCCCTGGGTTAAGAATGGCGAGGGGTAAATGGGCGGTGCCTTCTTGAGAGCCAATGAGGGGCAAAACCTCGGTTTCTGCGTCTACGGCTAACCCAAACTTTTTCTCGTACCAAGTCGCCGCTGCCTCACGGAACGTTCGTGTGCCGTGGAACAACAGATAGCCGTGGGTGCTGGGGTCAGAGAGCGATCGCCCAATGACATCTAAAATTCGAGGCGAAACGGGTAGGTCGGAGGAGCCAAGGGACAGATCAATAATCTCTTGCCCCTTGGTGCGCGCCAACTGTTTTGCCTGATCCATCTCGGCAAACACATTGGACTTAAAAGACAAAAGGCGATTGGCTAACTGCATAAAATGTCAGGCTCAGCCTTTAACTCAGCGTGAACCCTTCGTGAAACGTCCATAAACCCAGCGTTCAAAAGAGCGGCGATCGTCTTAAGCGTTGTTCGTACAGTTCCCCTAAGACGGGGGCTGCTTCATCTGCGCTCGAATCTTTTCAAGTTCTGCGTCCACCGCCGCTTTAGGGATATTCGCCACGGCCTCATCTGCGGCAGGGAGTGCGCCTTGAGCCTGAGGCGTTCCCGCAATGGACTTGGGGTTTGGATCCATACTCGCCCTAAGCTGCTCTAGCTCAAAATCGACATCGCTACCGCCTTCTAAGGCAGCAAACTTATCGGCTAACGAGTCTCCGGCTAACTCTGCAACCGCTGCTGACTTTGCCTCTAGCTCCAATACCTTTTCTTCCATCCGGTCAAAGGTACTGGTGGCTGAATCCAAATTAATTTGACCCATTGCTGAGCTAATTTTCTCAGTCGCCTGGGCAGCTCTGGCTCTGGCCTTGAGCATATCTTTCTTGGTTTTGGCTTCCGCAATCTTGCTTTCTAAGCCCATCATGCCTTTTCGCATGGTGTCCACTTGTCCAGAAGACTGATCGAGCTGCTGTTTTAGGCTGGTGGCTGTGGTAGCAAAGCTTTGTTTACGGGTAAGCGCTTCACGGGCAAGGGCTTCATCCCCTTTCTGAAGTGCTAGCTGCGCTCTTCTATACCACTCATCGGATTGGGTTTGAGCTTGGTTATACTGCTGCTCTAGTCGCTTTTGGGAGGCGATCGCCCCTGCCACAGCCTGTCGCAGCTTCACCAAGTCTTCCTGCATGTCAATAACGGTCTGCTCCAGAATTTTTTCTGGATCTTCTGCCGCGCTGACCGTTGCGCTGATATTAGAGCGAAGAACCCGACCGATCCGATCAAATAAGCCCATGATGTCGCACTTCCTTCATCAAATTGTTCAACAGCCTGTTTCTAAAGGCAAAATATTTGCGTGGCAGAGATGCACAGCGTAAGTGCCCGAACCCATTTTAGCTTTACTTTGGATAGCCTTGACTGCATAGCCTTAGTGTTGCTATTGCAACTGTTGCCGATCATAAGGCAACACAGCTCATCAAACCGCTTAAGACAAACGAAATGACGCTGTGAGGTTAATTTTGAGCCACAATAGAAGCCGGAAAACCCTGGTTCTTTAGCTCATTGACAATTTGCTGTGCCTGCTGAAGACTATCCAACGCCGCAAGCTGAACCCGCTTTTGCCCATCAACTTCAGTGACATAGGCTTCTGGTATCAAACGCTGAGCAGCCTGAAGCGTTTCTGGGTCAGCAGCCGTTGCCAGCACAATGTAACGCGCCGCATTGGGATTAATGGGAGCAGTAGGGGTTGCTGAAGGCGTGGGTGTAACAGTAGTGTTAGCCACTGGACTGGGGGAAACTCCTTCTGTGGGGGCGATCGCAGCATTGGGCGAAGGCGGTAGTAATGCAGACGGTGACACCAGAGGCTGAGGCGTTGGCACAGAAACGGGCTTCAAAGAAAACCATCGCATCGCTAAAACCCCTAAGAAACCAGCCAATGCCAGTAGTCCTAAGATCAGTAGCGTAACCCCTGAGATCACCACCCAAGACCGTTTTGTATCAGTCTTACCGTCCTCAATCGGGGTAATCTCAGCCTTTGCCGGATCGTCTAAGTGCTTGAGCAGTGCTTCTGAAGACTCTAAGTAATCTTCAATCGACGGGTCTAAAAACTGATCAAAGGCTTTAGGCTCAGCCGTTAGCTCCGCACCATAAGATTCTGGTAGCGTTTCAATCTCATCGTCTGTTTCAATGACTGCCGTCATTTCTTGATCTACTGCTTCTGCTGGCACAGAGCGCTCATCAGATTTACTTAATGAACCAGCCAAAATCTCTTCTGATGCATCGTCATGCCCAAATGGCTCTAGGGCTAAATCAGAAGATTGCAGCGCTGAAGCTTCCAATTCTGCGCTGGGTAGTGTAGCCAGTGCCATACTCTCTTGAGTCTGACGGTTGCGATATAGCGCGAGTTCTGACTCTAAAGAGAGGTCGAGACAGGCGATCGCCGCTTTAAGTTCTTCGGGCAATATTACGGGTTGGTTCTCTACAGACATACGCTTCCACTCCAGTTGCCGCTTTTGGCCTCTTCAGCTTTGCACTAAGTCTAGACATAACTCAAGCCCCACCGTTGAGTCACACTAGACCACAGCGCTCAGCTAGGCTTATGAATACTTACTGATGCGATTTGCAAAGCCCTATGGACTCCCCCATCCCCACAGCTATCCCCAAGGCTTTTCCTCCAAAGCTCCCAATTCTCACCATTTTGCGGTTGGGGCTATTTCAAATGGGTTTAGGTATTATGTCCATCCTCACTCTAGGCGTTCTCAATCGCATCCTGATTGACCCCGCGTTTCTTGCTATTCCTGCAACCATTGCTGGGGGAACGTTGGCAATGTATCAATTTGTTTCTCCCATTCGGGTCTGGGTGGGTCAACTTTCAGATTCTAAGCCGCTATTGGGCACCCATCGCACCGGATACATCTGGACTGGCACAGCGCTGTTTACGCTGTGCGCGTTTGGCGCGGTTCAGGTGATGTGGCGGTTAGCCGATAGCTTAGAACGAAATGGTTGGTCGCCCAGCACCTATAGCTGGGTCGGTTTGCTCGCGCTGATGTTTGCCTTTTATGGGGTCTGCGTGAGCTTCAGCTCCACGCCCTTTGCCGCATTGCTCGTGGATGTATCGGACGAAGACAACCGCTCTAAGGTAGTGGGCGTTGTGTGGGCCATGCTGATGGTGGGCATTGTGATTGGAGCCGTGACGAGCGGGGTTTTGCTCAAGGGGCTGACGCCAGAAACCCTGCAAAGTTCTATCAATCGGCTGTTTATGGTTTTACCTGCCTGTGTGTTGGGATTGGCCTTCACCGCCACGGTTGGGGTTGAGAAACGCTACTCCCGCTATGGGCATCGGTCGGCAGTTGCCGGACGGGAAGATCAAATTACCTTCACGGCAGCCCTCAAGATTTTGACTGCCAGCCGTCAGACGGGCATCTT
>JANNDV010000263.1:0-9299 GCA_031387975.1 Acaryochloridaceae cyanobacterium OTE_75_metabat_521
ATTTGAGCGGCGGCACATTGTTGACCCGCTATTAGGAGAATGCATGACCTCATTGTTCAGTCAGCTCGGTCTGTCTCAACAACGCGTTCAATGTCTCGAGACCTTAGGTTTCTCAGAACCGACACCGATTCAGGTACAGGCCATTCCAATTCTATTGGAAGGCAAAGACATCATTGGACAAGCTCAAACAGGGACAGGCAAGACGGCTGCCTTTTCACTCCCCATTCTGGAGCGCATTGACCCCAAATCAAAGGCGGTTCAGGCGCTGATCTTAACCCCCACTCGAGAACTGGCACTTCAGGTGAGCCAGGCGATTCAAGGGTTTAAGGCAAACCCCAGCATTTTTGTACTGCCCATCTATGGGGGGCAGTCCATTGATCGGCAAATTACACAGCTTCGGCGTGGTGCCCAGCTTGTGGTGGGTACGCCTGGTCGCGTATTGGATCTTCTGAACCGAGGCGTTTTAGTCCTTGATCAGCTTCAGTACTTTGTATTAGACGAAGCCGATGAAATGCTGAACATGGGCTTTATCCCAGACGTGCGGCAGATTTTAAGCAAAGTGCCTGAGACGCGCCAAACGGCCTTTTTCTCGGCAACTATGCCGCCAGAAATCTATCGGCTGACAAAGCAGTTTCTCAAAGATCCCGTTACTGTCAGCATTAAACAGGCGCAGGCCAGCCCGCTTCAGATTCGCCAAATTGCCTACCGCGTGCCCCGCATGAGCGCTCGCGCTGCGGTACTGCAAACGGTTTTGGAGCTAGAAGACCCCGATACCGCCATTATCTTTGTGCAGACCCGACGGGAAGCCGCCGATTTAACCAATCGCCTTCAGTCTGCGGGCTACAGCGTAGATGAGTACCACGGCGACCTGAGCCAAAGCCAGCGTGAAAGGCTCTTATGGCGCTTCCGCCAAAAGCAGGTGCGTTGGGTTGTGGCAACAGACATTGCAGCACGCGGAATTCATGTGGATGACCTTACCCATGTGATCAACTACGACGTGCCCGACAGCCAAGAAAGCTACGTCCACCGCATTGGGCGCACTGGCCGCGCGGGTAACGAGGGTGTCGCCATTACCCTGGCTCACACCTCTGAGCGTTGGAAGATGCGTCAGATCGAGAACCACGTCCGTCAAGAGATTCCCGTTTTGCCCACCCCCACACGGGCGCAGATTGAGGAGCGTCGCCTTGAGAAGCTGACGGGTGAAATGCGTGAAGCCCTGATGGGTGAGCGCTTGGCATCTTTCTTGCCGATGATTTCGACCCTGAGTGAAGAGTTTGACATTCGGGCGATCGCCGCTGCGGCTTTGCAGATGGCTTTTGACCACTATCCTGCCATTACCACTCAGCTTGAAGAAGAACTTCAGACCGCACGACCCATTAAGAACCTGAATAAGGTCATTAAGGTGGATCGTCCGCAGCAGGTGCCTTCAGGTGCCCAGCGTTAGTTCTTAAATCGGGTCTTAAATGACTAAAAATGACTAGGATTCTCATTCTTGCGAGAGTCCTAGTCATTTTTGTTTCAGGCTAATGAACCTGAGTCGGTTGGGGCTAAGGCTACAGCGCCAGCTTTAAACCGATACACTAAAACAGGATTGTGAATGGAAGATCCAAGCGCAATCCTGTTTTTAGGATTTCCCATTTTTATCTCATTCTTTTACCGATATATAGGTTCGCACCATTGGATAGCCAGACATCCCTCGATCCGCAAACTTGGCAGCAAAATCAGATTATTGAAGTGCCCATCGCAGATCTGAGCGCAACGGGGGATGGTGTAGGTCACTGGGGACCCGACCGTCGCGTGGTGTTTGTGCCCGATACGGTGCCTGGCGATCGCATTACGGCAAAGCTCACCTTTGTAAAACCCAGCTACGCCCACGGTGCGCTGGTAGAGGTACTAGAACCCTCAACGCATCGCACCAAGCCCCACTGCATTGTGGCCGATAAATGTGGCGGCTGTCAGTGGCAGTCTGCGGTTTACGACTATCAGCTTATTGCTAAGCGCGATCAGGTGGTTCAAGCGCTAGAGCGCATTGGTAAGTTTTCAAACCCTCCCGTAGAAGAGGTGTTGGCGGCTCCATCTCCCTTTGGCTACCGTAATAAATCGACCTATCCGCTCGGGTTTGTGATTGACCAAGGCCAGCGCAAGGTACAGGCAGGCTACTACCAAAAGCGCAGCCATCGCCTCATTAACCTCAACCAGTGCCCCGTTCAAGACCCGCGCTTAAATCCGATTCTGGCGTATCTTAAGCTAGAGATTCAGCACCAGGACTGGTCTATTTATAATGAGCAGTCTCACAAAGGCGAACTCCGGCATCTGTCTTTACGGGTGGGGCGACGCACGGGTGAAGTATTGGTGACACTCGTAGCACGGACGGGAAATAACCTGACGGGCATTGAAGAACAGGCTAAGGTTTGGATGAAAGCCCATCCTGAAATTGTGGGGGTTTGCCTCAATGTGAACGGCGATCGCACCAATCGCATCTTTGGCCCTCAAACGCGACGGGTTGCGGGTCAACCCTTTTTACACGAAAGCTTTGCAGGGCTGACCATTCAGGTACATCCCAATACCTTTTTTCAGGTCTATACCGAGCAGGCCGAGGCATTGCTACAGGTGATTTTAGACCACCTCAACCTTCAGGGCACCGAAACGGTTTTAGACGCCTATAGCGGCATCGGGACGCTGACCCTGCCCATTGCTCGCGTTGCGAAGTTGTGTCTGGGGTTAGAAGTACAGGCCGATGCCGTAGAGCAGGCGATCCAGAATGCTCAGCTTAATGACATTACCAACGCAGACTTTCAGGTGGGGACTGTTGAGCAGAGCCTTGTAGACCTTGAGATCCGGCCCGATGTAGTGCTGCTCGATCCGCCCCGTAAAGGTTGTGAAGCCGGAGTGTTGCAAAATCTGATTGAGCGTCGGGTGCCGCGTATTGTTTACGTGAGCTGTAACGCTGCAACGCTCGCCCGAGATCTTCAGAAGCTGTGTCATGAAGGGCCATACCGCTTAGTCCGCGTTAAGCCTGCCGACTTTTTCCCGCAGACTGCCCACGTTGAATGTGCTGCATTTTTAGAGTGTGAGGCAGGCTGACCCTTGCCATGACCGATGCGCTTTTTAATGCCTATAAGTCTTTATTTCTCTGGATGGGTTTAGGCGTGATTTTATGGCGCGTTTTGCCCAATCAGGTGCCTAGACTGCTGGGACGTGGACTCTTTTGGGTGGGCATGCCCGTTGAAATTTTTACCTTAGCGCGTCACACCGATTTCTCTCGTCTGGTTTGGCTTGCACCTGCCGCAACGGTCTGTACGCTGCTGCTGGGGTTAGGCATTGCACTCAGTCTGTTGCAGTTGAGTGCGCGCTGGCCTCAAGACTGGCTGGGCTTACACAGTGAACCCCACAAGGGCAGCTTTGTGCTGTCTTCAATGCTAGGGAATACGGGCTTTGTCGGGCTGGCGATCGCCGCGTCTGTCCTTAGCCCAGAAAATTTAGGGCTTGCCGCCTTTTTTACGGTCATGCACAACGCCATGGGTCTATACGGCATGGGTGTTTTAGTGGCGCATCATTTTGGAGAACCAGAGGATGGCCATGGGAGTAATGGGCACTCATCTGGCGATCGCCCTTGGTGGACTTCTTTGCTTGCTGTGGTTAAGGTGCCGTCTCTGTGGGCTTTTCTGCTCGGCGCTTCTACTCAATCGATTGGGTTCTCAGAAGTCGCCGAAACCACGTTGAGCCGATCCATTTGGGTGGTAATTCCCTGTGGATTTTTGCTAATGGGGATGCGGCTGAGTCAGCTCAAAAGCTTGCGTAGTCTTGCTTGTGGTTTGGTACCTGCTGGGGTTAAAGTGCTGCTTATGCCTGCGATTGTTGCGCTAGCTACACCTTTTTTAGGCATTGTGGGTGAACCGCGCCTTGCGCTGGTATTAATGGCAGGCACCCCCACAGCACTGACGGCGCTCGTTTTAGCAGAAGAATACAACCTCGACCGTGAGCTGATTGCTAGCAGCATTGCGCTCAGTATGCTGGCCTTGATTCCCCTTGTGCCGTTTTGGCTCACGATTCTAAAGTGAAGTGGCGTTAGAAGCATTAGGTGCAGGGGACTCTACCTGCTTTTTCGTCTTTGGAGCGTTATATCCTGCGCTCAACGCTTCCTTGACGGTTGTGAAGCATTCATGAGGTTTGACCTTGCTGTATTTCTTAGAATCTGGGCCATAGTAAGTTTTGCCAGTCCAGCCTAATTTGCCCTTAATAGGCTTATTTGCAGGACAGTCTCGGCTTTGAGTTGTTTTATCTGATCCAGAATGCGGCAGAAGCGAAGAGAGTGCTGAAGAGAGTGCTGAAGGGATACTGGAAGAGAGCGCTGAAGGGATGCCGGAAGATCCCGTTGATGCTAAAGGAAGTTTGTTTGTGACCGAAGGCGTTGGTTTAATGGCAGTCGAAGAATTTTCGACGGTACAACTACAGAGCAGCAATGTAGAAACGAAAATAGTAGAAAAAACATTCCAATTTTGATGATAACGTTGATAACTCACTTTATCTCTGCCCTCTTTTTATAAACACAACGGTCGGTAGAACTTAACTCATATCGTAGATTGCAATACTAGGGTCAAGGCTGGGTCATTAGGTTTGATGAAATACGCTATGCCCAGCCAACGATTTGGAACATTGATAGTATTTATGTTGTGCAAAGTTAGTAGAGATTTGAGAATCTAGCTAAGATCTCTAATCCAGGCTCTATAGCCTTCGCGTTCGAGTTCGTTCCGTCTATTTTCAGCATCTCGGTAATGGCGAAAAACCCCTGCCACTCGAACGCGATCATGGCGGCGATATAGAACCTCAAATTCGTGATGTCTTCCGAGAAATACTTCAGAAAATTCTGCCCGTTCTTTGTGGAAAGGTAAAGCTTTAGCCTGAAGTGGGATGGCAATAGCTAAGCCAACGGTGGTTAGTGCAACGAGAGAAGCGATTACTCTTTTCATGTATTGAACCTCTAAGTAAGATACCTGATAGCCCTTAATATCGCCTTGAAAGACGAATGGTTCAGTGACCCGCTGCGCCTAAAGGGTGTGATTGTTATCACTCGGCGGCATCTTTTTAGCAGAATCCTCTGCCTTGAACATTTTCAGAACTCTTTATCCCTACGTACCTGCGTAAGACAGTTCTTGCATTTTTAACGTGCTTACAGGCCAGGATGGCCTGAGATGCTTAAATCATTGCTACTAAAGATCATTGCCACGAAAGGGAATACCATTGCAATACTGATTTGTGCAGGAGATTGAGCCATGAATATAGACCCAATGGAACTCATTGAGCCGGATGAAGAAAACAGTCTTGCCGCAGAAAAGCAAAAGAGCCGACTCAATGCTTATATCGCCATTTCAATCGCACTTCTTGCCACATTTCTAGGAATCTGCAAAGTGAAAGACGACAACATCGTTCAGGCGATGCAGCAGGCTCAAGCCGATGAATTAGACAGTTGGAATTTTTATCAAGCTCGGAATTTGCGCGAAGAAATCAACAAAACTGCCGCAGCAACGCTCAAGGTGCAGAAATTATCCCAGTCGCCTACCGTTCAGGCAGCCTATGATCAGCAAATTGCCCAATTCCAAAAGAATGCTCAGGATCAAAATGTTAAGAAAACAGAGCAGCAAACGGCGGCTAAAAATGCCAGATTAAAATATGATCAGCTCAACTATCATGACGACCAGTTTGATTTATCGGATGCTTTGTTAGCGATCGCCATCTCAATGCTGGCAGTTACATCTTTGGTTCAAAAACGATGGCTGTTTTATGTGGCAATGGTGCCGACAGTCTTAGGCGTATTTATGGGTTGTGCAGGGTTATTTGGGTGGCGAATTCATCCAGACGGCGTTACGAGTCTGTTATCAGAGACGCTTGAAAAGCAATCGCAGCCACAGACCTTTGCTCGACTTCAGCAAAACACTTCCATGACGGAGGTTAATCTATCGCCTCTTGAAGTATCAATCTCGGGTCAATCTCGGGTCGTTAAGTGATGTGATTAACGCAAGGTTAGGCTTTGGTTAAAATCAAGGCATGGTAACAGATGTATAAAGATCGAGTGGTAGGATGATGCTGCAAACAGAGCCAAAATCAAGTCCCTATTGAGTTGCAGTGTATGCTGTCCACAATGGAATCTACCTTTAATAAGCCTTCCTCAATTGAGACCTCCACAGGCCATATTTTATTGGTTGAAGACGAAGAAACCATTCGAGAAACCATTTCCCTCACGCTCCGCAGCGAAGGCTATTCTGTCGTAACGGCAGCAGACGGACGAACTGCCTTGGATCTCATTCGCGCTTATGCCGAGCAGCCTCAAGGGGGCGACCTGCCGCCCTTAGATCTGATTATCTTAGACATTATGCTGCCTGGCATCAATGGTCTAGATCTGTGCCGCTTTCTGCGTCGTGAAGGTGCGGTCATTCCTGTGCTGATGCTGAGTGCCAAGGGTACAGAAGGCGATCGCGTGGTGGGCTTAGAAGTGGGTGCCGATGACTACCTCACCAAGCCCTTTGGCATGCGAGAACTGGTGGCTCGGTGTCGTGCCCTGCTGCGGCGACAGCGACTGCTTAATAGCGAATCTGCCAA
The DNA here is from genome assembly GCA_031387975.1 of Acaryochloridaceae cyanobacterium OTE_75_metabat_521. Taxonomy (GTDB): domain Bacteria; phylum Cyanobacteriota; class Cyanobacteriia; order Thermosynechococcales; family Thermosynechococcaceae; genus JAAURS01. Next base: position 6,598 of record JANNDV010000263.1, read on the forward strand.
TGTAATCCGGTGCCGCGATATTGCGCTGTATCCTCAAGAATGTCGGGTGACGGTGCATGATCAGAACGTGAATCTTTCGCCTAAGGAATTTCGGATTTTAGAACTGTTTATGAGCTATCCTCGTCGGGTATGGCCCCGCGAGCAGCTGCTCGAAAAAATCTGGGGACCCGACTTTATTGGCGATAGCAAAACCGTAGATGTTCACATCCGCTGGCTGCGTGAAAAGATTGAAAAAGACCCCAGTAATCCTGACTATTTAGTGACAGTACGCGGATTTGGGTATCGGTTTGGGTAATGAATTGGATCACTTGCTGTGGTAGCAATCGGCGATGGGGGATGGGGGTTTGTCGGCGGACTGTCCGTTGGATTAGGGCTGTGGTACTGGTCTTTTTTGCGATCGCAGCGCCAGTTGAATCGGCTGGTGCGTCTGTTTCCGTCTCAGTTTTATAGCGCCACAACGCCCCTTCAGGTGCGACTGCAAAAGGCAGTGCAGTTTCAGCAGCAGTCGGAGCAGTCTTTGCACCAGCGTTTGAGCGCTTGGCAAGCTATTTTACAGTCTGCTCCCGTGGGCTACCTTGAGGTTGACGAAGAAAATCATGTGTATTGGCATAACGCCAATGCCGCTATCTTCCTTAATATTGAGCCGCATCGTGATGGTTCAACCCTAAAGCGATCGCTGATCCAGATGGTGCGCTCCTATGAGTTAGATCAGCTGATTGAGTCTGTCCGGCAGCATCAAACGCCCCAATGTCAAGAATGGACGCTGCATGCGTTTCAAGCGCCGCAGCAGGCCAAAGATTTGCCCCTGCGCGGATCGGCCATTCCGCTAGAAGAAGGGCACGTTGGCGTATTTTTAGAAGATCGCTGGGAAGCCGTGCAGTTGGGGCAAGAACGCGATCGCTGGACTTCTGATGTTGCCCATGAGCTAAAAACGCCGCTGACTTCGATTCGCCTCATCGCCGAGACGCTTCAGCCCAGCATTGACCCCTCACTTAGGGGCTGGGTTGATCGGTTGATTCAAGAAACCATGCGGCTGAGCGTTTTGGTACAGGATATTTTAGAGCTGAGCCAGATTACGTTTCAGAACCCTACTGTTTTAAAGCCGGCGGAAGTAGACGTACCCAAGTTAATCCAAAATGCCTGGGTGACGTTAGAGCCATTGGCGCAGCACAAAAATTTGTCGCTCTACTACGAAGGCCCAGACCATCACTTTTTGGGCGCAGATGGAAATCGACTGCTGCGCGTGTTTCTAAACCTAATCGACAACAGCATTAAATTTAGCCCTGTGGATGCGGCGATCGCCATCTACCTCCGTCCCCAGGTTCAACTTCCACACCCAACCGATGCGAGATTAACCCAGGAATGGCTTCAAATTGAGGTCATAGATGCAGGTTCAGGGTTCCCTGAAGAAAGCCTAAACCACGTCTTTAAGCGATTTTATCGAGCCGATCCGGCGCGGGAGCGTGTGGCGGCTGATGTGCCCGAATATCTGCCAACGGGGGGCGGGAGTGGCCTGGGATTGGCGATCGCCCATCAAATTATCACGGCTCATGGGGGCACCATTGAGGCCAAAAACCATCCCAAGCAGGGCGGCGCGTGGATTAAAATTTTGCTGCCCAACACGCGCTTAAAAATATCTTCATCAACGCAGCAATCGGTACCTGATAAACTATAGAAAGGCGTTGTCGCGCCTTGAACGCTTAAGACCCTTCAGTTTGGCGAAGCCGATATGCCCCGTTCTCAACGCAACGATAACTTTATTGATAAGTCTTTTACGGTCATGGCAGACATGATCTTAAAAGTTTTGCCCGCGACTCACCGTCAAAAAGAAGCCTTTGCCTACTACCGCGATGGCATGTCGGCACAGGGGGACGGAGAATATGCCGAAGCCCTCGATAACTACGAAGAAGCCCTCAAGCTAGAGGATGACGATTATGATCGCGGCTATGTGCTCTACAACATGGGGCTAATCTACGCCAGCAATGGAGACCATATCAAAGCGTTAGAACTGTATCATGAGGCGCTTGGGCTAAATTCTCGTCTATGTCAGGCGCTCAATAACGTCGCCGTTATTTATCACTACCAGGGTGAGCAGGCCGCTGAAGAAGGTCGCCCCGATGACGCCGATGAGCTATTTAACCAAGCTGCTGAGTACTGGAAGCGCGCGATTCGTGTGGCACCCAATAACTACATTGAGGCCCAAAACTGGCTAAAGACGACCGGACGCTCCACGATGGATCTGTACTAAACGCACACCCCATGATTGATCAAGCCCAAGTTCATAAAGTCGCCCTGCTGGCGCGTCTGGCGCTAACACCAGAAGAAGAGGTGCAGTTTACCACCCAGCTCGGCGGCATCTTAGATTATTTTGAGCAGCTCAGCGAGTTAGACGTAACCAATGTAGAGCCGACCACCCGCGCTATCGACGTCAGCAATATTACCCGCGTGGATGAGCTGAAGGTTTGGGGCGATCGCGATGCCATTTTAGACAATGCCCCTGACCAAGACGGCGACTTTTTTAAGGTGCCTAAAATTATGGAAGACGCAAGTTAGGCATAGTTAGGATCGTGGATTAAATAACCTCCAGAATTAAGCTTTTTGCGGTTTGGCTGTGTAATTCCATTCTGGCAGGTAAGGATCGTGGATTAAATAACCTCAACTTTTGACCCTCACCCCCAGCCCCTCTCCCAGAGCGGGAGAGG
>JANNDV010000289.1:0-50625 GCA_031387975.1 Acaryochloridaceae cyanobacterium OTE_75_metabat_521
GCGATGGCTCATGTTGAAACCCAAATTCAACGGCTCACCAATTCAACACGGGAAGGACTTCCTAATCTCGGAAAATGGTTTGTGGATATTTCGTATAGTCCAGAGGGATGATGGAACGATTTATTATTTGGAAGTCCCTTACAGATCTAAGAAAGGGGGGCAACCCAAGAACGCACTGCCAATTTTGTATTCTTTTCGGCGCTGCCCCTTTGCGATGCGATCGCGGTTAGCACTAGCCGTCAGTGGACAGGTCTGTGAACTGCGAGAGGTTGTGCTGCGAGATAAGCCCCAAGCGTTATTAGAGGCATCACCCAAAGGAACAGTTCCAGTGTTGATTGATGGCGAAGGGCAGGTATTAGATCAAAGCCTCGACATTATGGTTTGGGCGCTAGAGCGTAACGACCCTGAAGGCTGGCTTTTGCCAGAGCAAGGCACAGTAGAGGATATGCGGCGGCTGATTGCCCAGTTTGATGAAGATTTTAAGTATCACCTTGATCGCTATAAGTATCCAGAGCGTTATGCGGATGTTGATGCCCAGGCTCATCGCGCTGAAGGCGCGCAGTATCTAGCACGGCTCAATACTCAGCTTAGGGTCGCACCCTACCTATTTGGGCAGCGTGCGGCCTTGGCAGATATGGCGATCGCCCCTTTTGTGCGCCAGTTTGCGATCGCCGACTCCGACTGGTTTAACACGCAGCCTTGGCCTTATCTACAAACGTGGTTGACGACGTGGTTAAATTCGGATCTATACACTCGCGTTATGCAGAAATATCCCCAATGGGTTCCTGGTCAAGATCAGGTTATTTTCGATTAAATTTTCAGGCTTCCACGGTGCTATGGGCTTAATACGGGCGGCTGTGGCATCGGGTTGGGTTCTGGAATGGGAGGCTCTGGGAAAGGCGGCTCTGGCATCGGTGAAGGGTCTGGAATAGGCGGTTCTGGGATGGGAAACCCTGGCTGAGGAGTAGGTTCTGGCGGCGTGAAAATCGCTTTGCTATCGACAACAGCAGTATTCATAAAAAAGCCCCATTTGGTACTGCTTCTAAACTAGCGAGCACTGCCTTGCCTCTGTCTCTGCCATCGGAAAGGTTTTAGGCGCAATGACACCCCAAAGTTTTATCTCTTTAGAATATCCACTAAGCTGTTTTACTTTATTAGCCATCGCCATCATGGCATTTCACGGTAGCAATCCATTCGGGCATTTCTTCTTTAATTATATTTTTCAATTCTTGAAGGGGTATCAGCTTAAAAGACTTCCAAACAAAAAAGCATTCCAGTCCGAAGGCATAAAATCAGAGTCGTACGAGCATAGCGTGGTGGTGAGATTTTAGAATTAACGGAAAGTCTGAAAGAGTTGCTCAAAGAGACAGCTAAAACACTGAAAGGCCATGAACGCCGTAGATTTATGGCAAAGACTGTTGAAGAACTTGGTAAAGGAGGCCAGCGTACAGCCCAACGGGAGCTAGGCTGGAACCGCGATGTAATCCGAAAAGGCCAACGCGAAATCGATAGCGGTATCAAAATAGTTGATGCCTTTAAGAATAGAGGGAGAAAGCCCACCGAGAGCCGCTTGCCATTTCTGCTAGAAGACATTCGAGCCATTGTTTACAGTGACCGATGCAATTTTCGAGCAACTCGACATAGGCATAACGATGTGAGGCTCTAGAATCAGGGTATCTGGTAAGTTCTAAAAACTCTAGGTCTCATCTTGGGCAGGGTTTATTTTTAGATATACCAAAGATCTGCGCTTTAGTTGGGTTTGGAAACCGCCCTAAAACACAGACTTTGCGTGAATATTGAAATTGAAGGATGGAAAACGGGCTAGGAGGGATTCGAACCCCCGACACCGTGGTCCGTAGCCACGTGCTCTAGTCCACTGAGCTACAAGCCCATCCAGAATTAATATAGTAGCACATCTACCGTCATAGACGATAGAGATTTTCATTCATCAGCAATAGCCAAATCAGATTTCGAAATGCTTACCCAACATCTAGATCTGGCTCAACCCCTAGCGATCGCAACTGAGCCGATAACTGTTCATTCCGCTGTCGTTCTGCTGCCAGCGTCTGTTGAGCGCTTTCAGCCGTCTCTTCTGGCGTAGGAACGAGTTGTCCTTCGGGGGTAAAAAAGCGCAGAGTTTGCTCATAAACCCCTAAATATAGCCCCAACTGTTGGCTCCATCGGTGCCCCTGCGGATTGGGCTGAAGTTCTTGATACTGTCCATCTACAAGGTGAAACCCCTGAAATGTGAAGCTATCTGGGTCAAACCAAAAGTAGTCGGGGGTGCGAAAAATGTCTTGATAAATCTGCTTCTTTAAACCCTGATCTGTTTTAGCTGTTGAGCTAGACAGCAGCTCAATGATCAAGTTGGGGTATTGCCCATCTTCTTCCCAAACCACCCAACTTTTGCGAGGCCGCTTTTCGGCACCTAAAACCACGAAAAAATCTGGGCCTCTAAAATCTTCGGATTTGCGCTGACGTGGACTGTAGTAAATGGTTAAGTTACCCGCGCAAAAGTAGTCAGTGCGGTCTTTCCAGAGCCAGTCAAGACATTTGAGGAGCAGCATCATCTGCTGCAAATGCAGGTAGCTTTCCAAGGGTGGTTCGTCGCTATAAAAATCACCCTGGGGGAACTCAATGCCGTTTAGCTGAGCCAGCGCCAGCTCCTGCACCTGCTCTGTAGATTCAGCGGCTAATGTAGACATGGGTTAAACCCCAGGAATTAATAGGTTTAGCTTAACATGTAGGCTTTTATTCTACCCCTTCAATGGGCGCAAAGCCTTGCCGCTGAATGTTTTCTGTCACCGTGCGCGGATCTAGGAATTGCAGTAAATAATCGGGTCCCCCAGCCTTGGAGCCAACCCCCGAGAGCTTATAACCCCCAAAGGGTTGTCTCGCCACGATCGCCCCTGTAATGGTGCGATTGATGTAGAGATTCCCTACCTCTAGTTCTGCTTTTGCCTGCTCAATGTGGGAGGGTGTGCGAGAGTAGAGACCGCCTGTAAGCGCGTAGTTGGTGTTGTTGGCGATCGCCAGTCCTTCCTCAAACGTCTCTGCTTTGATCACCGCTAACACAGGGCCAAAGATTTCTTCTTGAGCAAGGGTAGACAGCGGATCCACATCGGTGAAAATCACAGGGCCGACAAAATAGCCTGGTTCTGGGGAAGAGAGTTCTAGGGCGAGATTGGCCTCTGTTTTGGCCTTAGCGATCGCCTGACCAATTCGCTGTTGCGCTGCACTGTCAATCACAGGCCCAACCTTGGTACTAGGGTTGGCTGCATCTCCCACATTTAAAGACTTGGTCGCTTCTACCAGCCGTGCCACAAACGCATCGTAAACGGGGGCTAGCACTACCACGCGAGAACAGGCAGAACACTTTTGACCGCTATAGCCAAAGGCAGAATACACAACGCCCTGCACCGCCTGATCTAAGTCGGCACTTTCATCTACGATGATGGCGTTTTTGCCGCCCATTTCTGCCACGACTCGCTTCAGGTGTTTTTGCCCAGGTTGCAGAATAGCGGCATTGGCGTAGATTTGGCAGCCCACTTCTTGAGAACCCGTGAATACAATCATCTGCACATCTGGATGTTTAACCAGATGAGTGCCCACTGTAGAACCGCCACAGGGAATGTACTGAAACACCCCTTTGGGAATGCCTGCCTCTACCAAAATGTCGCACAGCTTTGCCGCAATGACGGCAGTTGTGGCAGCGGGTTTGAGCAGCGCACAGTTGCCCGTCACCAGTGCCGCAACGGTCATGCCTGTAGGGATTGCCAGCGGGAAATTCCAGGGAGAAATGACCAGCACAATGCCCTTGGGACGATAGAAATAGCGATCGCTTTCCCCTGCCACGTCATAGACCACTTCTGCGTCTAGGCGCTCCATTTCTGTGGCGTAGTATCGACAAAAATCTGCGGCCTCTGAGACTTCTACGTCTGCCTGCTGAAGCGGTTTACCTGCCTCAAACACCATCCAGGCGTTCAGCTCATGGCGACGCGCTTCGAGTAAATCTGCTGCCCGTCTTAAAATGGCGGCGCGTTCTGGTACGGGGGTTCGCTTCCAGGTGTGAAAGGCGGCTTTGGCTGCGGCGATCGCCTGGTCAGCCTGCCCCATATCCATCTGTCCAACGATGCCCACCACCTCCGCCGGATTTGAAGGGTTCACGGACGCAATGGTCTTTAAGGTTTGCACCCGCTCACCGTTCACTAACGGTAAATAGGTTTGCCCTAGCTGCTGCTTAACCGAGGCTAACGCCGCTGCTGCCTTGGAGCGAGATTGGGCGATCGCAAAATCCGTATCCGCCGATGGATTGATGCGAGTAACGGTCATTGTGGGGGAGGCAATGGGCATGGGTTGGACGCGGCTGCCGTCTTCGTCCCCTTCCCCCCAAACGGGAACTGCCAATAACCCCTCCATGGGATGATCCGCCACGCTTTGCTTCAGAAAAGAGCTATTGGCGGTATTTTCGAGCAGTCGCCGAATCAGGTAAGACATCCCTGGAATTAAAGGCCCGTAGGGACAGTAAACCCGCACTCGATGCCCCCGTTTGGCGAGGGCTGTGGCGAGGTTATCTGCCATGCCGTAAAGGACTTGGAATTCGACGTGGCGCTTAGGTATGTTTAAGGCTGTGGCGATCGCAATGGCATGGGCCTGAGACCGAATGTTGTGGCTCCCAATGGCGGCGTGAAGCACCGCATGGTTTTCTAAGAGCCGCTGGGTCATGCGCTCAAAATTAGCGTCGGTTGAGGATTTGTGATTATAAACGGGGGTAGGCCAATGGTTCTGACGCGCGATGATGGTTTCTTGATCCCAATAGGCTCCTTTGATTAAGCGCACCGTGATGGGTTTGCCCCGCTGTTTCGCCCACGAGATTAAATCCTGTAAATCTTGGTAGCTGTCTCGCAGATAGGCTTGCAGGGTGATGCCAATGTCGGTGCGCTCGCAAAACTCGTCTTCCATGAGCAGCAGCTTCAGCGTTTCCAACGTGGCGTTTTTATAGCGATACTGCTCCATATCAAAATGCACTGCCGCGCCTACTTCCTGCGCTTTACGCAGGAGGATGCGAATGCGATCGCCGACCTTTGCTTGCGAACCCTTTACATCTACCGGATCGAACTGAGAATAAAACGCCGTGAGCTTAACTGAAACCTGCACTTTGGATACATCTACCCCATCGGCGCTATCCACTTGGGGTACGGTTGACCATTGCCTAGACGCTTCTGTCAGTTGCGCCATCAGCGCTAAATACTGATCGAGATACGCTTGAGCTTCCGTTTCTGTCACCACGGCTTCTCCCAAGAGATCCATGGTGAAACTCATGGACTGCTTGCGAAGCTGCTCGATGCTCTTGAGCGCCTGTTTTAGGGTTTCGCCAGAGATGTATTTGCGCGCCAGGGTTTCTACGGCAGTAGAGAGGGTGGTTGCCGCTACCTGCCCTGGCATTGAGTCGGCGGCGGTAAAGTTGAGCAGCCCTTTAAGCGCTTGGGGTAACTCCACCGCCCCATCGCTCAAATATTCTTGGAGGTGACGGGCAATCTCGGCTTTAGTGGTCAGCGAAGGCAAGCAGTCAATGAGGCGAAAGAGCTGCACCCGCAAACTGGGGTTGTCCATCGTCCAACTGAGGAGCTTGTCATCCCAACGGAACTGATCTCGCACTTTGGCAAAGAGCGATCGCTTTTCGGTCGTTTCTGCTAGGAGCTGGCGCGCAATGGCTAGGGTCTTTTCCTCATAAGCAGACTGGAGAGAGGTTTCGGAACTAGTGCGAGATGGATTTAGAATCATCAAAAACCTCCTGGGGAATGAGGGTTAGGCTCACCACTTTAGATGACTTCCCTCCAATAGATTACCCAGATGCTAATCCAGAAATTCGATCTACAGATCTGGAGCCTTACCAAAATACGGTCTGAACTATGGGGTAAACATTTGTAAATACTTGCGAAGTTCCTGAAGTTTTCCGATATTTTGCGACATTCTCTTTAGAGAATGTTTGATAAGATAAGGTTCAGATAGATAATCATTTTTAATGAGCGCAATGATAATATACATATCTAAATACTAGAATTTATAGATCAGCAAAGAGTGATTCCAAGATTTAGATACCAAGTAAATACTTTACAAGTAAATCATCTTAAATCCTCTTGAGAAAATATCATGAATAGTCAATTAGAAACAAATGTTGACAGAGTAAAATCAAAAGATTTTTATACTTTTGATTTGGTAAGTCAAGTTGTAATCCAGCAGACTAGCTATACTGTTATAAGCAATAATGAATGGATAAAAGACCAAATTAAAACAATCTTATCTGAGCTTGACATTCAAGTTAATTCATTGATTGTGGGGAATCTTGAGATTGGCAAGAATTTTTATCTGGTTCTTAAGACAGAAGCTTGTCCTGCAAGAATTGATTCTAAGCTTCTTTATCTTTTGACAGAACGAGAACTTCAAATTGCTGCTTTAGCTGCCCACGGCATGTCTAACAAAAAAATAGCAAGCCATCTTCATATTAGCGAATGGACTGTTTCGACTCATTTACGGCGAATTTTCTCAAAACTTAATGTTGATAGTCGAGCGGCTATGGTCTATCGATGTGCATCTTTGATTGAACAATTAACTTTATAGCAAATACCAAAATCCTTTAATGTTTATGGATGGTAAGTTTTTCAATCTTGTCTTTGTATTGAAGTTTTCCAAGGCAGAGCATGAATTTACAGATATCAAACTAGACTCTTCGTCTACGTTAGGATTTACTGAAATTAACAAATGCAAAATAGCAAGATGCATCCCTGACCATAAGAACTTAGCTGTGTTGCTCTGAATAAAGATACGATGGAGCGCTTTTCGCTCTAGTTCGACCATTGAATCATTTACCGTAATCTCTTCACAGAGAAATCCCCACTGCTCTAAAGTTTGACAAATTTGTGGCGGTAAATTTTGTTCAAAGTCAGTGGATCGTTTATGGCTTAGAACTATGGCTGAGTCTAAACTTGCAGCCAGAGCCACGGTATCTCGGGCAAACAGAGAAATGACATCTTCGGTTCTTTGATTTAGCGCGATTTTGTGGTCTAGAAATTGTGCAATGAGTTCCCATCGCCAGAAAATTTCAAGAGATCTACTTTTGGGGAGATAGGAGTTTTCAGGGCTATCTCCTACCCAAAAAAGATTCAGTCCAGCCAGATCTTGGCTCCGACGAAACCGCTCCCATTCCTTGAGCGATCGCACAGTCTCGTCCAGATTGATGCCCGTTTTCTGGGGATATTGTGCAATGCCTACTTCTTTTGGCGTAACCAGCTCTGGATGCTGGTGATAAAAAATAGGGTTGTCAAGAATATGCCAAAATTCTCGTGCAATCCACAATTCTAGCTCCTGGGCCAATTGCTGCGTGAGTGGCAATCCATACTGGGTGAGTGCCAGGGTGGGATCTATGACACAGGTTAAGGGTGGGCGATCGCGCATCATCAGTTTAGGCCGTTATATCTGTGATGTTGCTGTCTCTCTTGCCATAACAGATTAAGGCAAAGCATCCTTACTTGTAAGTCGCATAAATTTGGTCACATATTTGAGCTACTGCATTTGAGCTAGTCGAAATGAACTAGCTTAAATGCGTGACTTGCCTGAAACCTCAAAAAGCAGTTCTATACATACAAAGCTGATATTAAATCGCTGTAGTTAAGATCTACTGACTCATAAGCTTTTTGAGTTTGGGATACAGAGAACCCCATGAACCTTATTATTTCGACACTCACTCCAATCTAAAAATGCCCAGATTTTCTTGTGATTAGGACTAAATCTAAAGTTTGTTACGTTGACTGACTTTGAAGGAGTTTTACTAGAATGGCAACGCAATATTCAACAATGTTTGAGGCTCCTGCCTCCCAAGAAGCCACTCACTACAGCCAACCATATTCCTCTCCAGAATTTGAGGATGAGTGGGAGACGACCCATGAAGCCACCCACTACAGCCAACCATATTCCTCTCCAGAATTTGAGGATGAGTGGGAGGCGACCCATGAAGCCACCCACTACAGCCAGCCATATTCCTCTCCAGAGTTTGAGGATGAGTGGGAGGCGACCCATGAGGCCACCCACTACAGCCAGCCATATTCCTCTCCAGAGTTTGAGGATGAGTGGGAGGCGACCCATGAGGCCACCCACTACAGCCAGCCATATTCTTCTCCAGAATTTGAGGATGAGTGGGAGGCGACCCATGAGGCCACTCACTACAGCCAACCTTATTCCTCTCCAGAGTTTGAGGATGAAGGTGAATACTTTTTCAAGAAAGCCTTTCGCAGTATTGGTCGCGGCATCAAGGCCGTCGCAAAAGTAGCAGCACCCTTAGCGAAGCGTTTTGCTCCAATCTTGGCAGGTAAATTGGCTGCACTGATTCCGGGAATAGGACCCATCGCTGGCCCCTTGGTCGCTAAGCTCACCAGTGCTCTAGTCAAAGAAGGTGAAATGGAAGCCATGCAAATGGAGGCGGAGTTCTTTGGCACCAATGAGATGGAAGCTGAAGTGGGCAATACAGAATCAGCCCATGAAGCTGCTTTGACCGAATTCTTGGCGGCTCAAGCGGCAGAGGCATCCACAGAGGCTGAAGCTGAAGCAGCCATCGGCGCATCGTTACCCATTACGATCACCATTATGGGTGGGCGGCGGGCGCTCCGTAAGGTAATGCCTGTACTCACTCAGGCTAATTCAACGATGGTGAAAACGTTGGCGCAGCAAGGGCCAACCGGACGCCAGCTTTTGCGCCTAGCGCCAACGATTCAGCGACGGGCGATCGCCACACTCAAAGCGGCGGCTCGTTCCGGTCAACCGATCAATAGCGCAACCGCAGTCAAAGCGATGGCAACTGCCGCCTATCGAGTCCTCAATAACCCAAAAACAGTACAAAAGGCGATCGTCCGCAATGCTGTTTTGCGCCAGCGAACTGCGCCGCCGAGTCCTCGGCGAGCTGCTGCGGCTGGAGTTGGGATGCGTAACTGTCCGGCATGTGCCCAACGCGCACAGCAAAGAAGGGCTGCAATGGCGCGGTGATCTGGTTTTACCAATAACCGTTAAAACTTGGTGGCGATTCTTACGGGATCAGTGGTTATGGCAACTTCACCCGCTCCAACAATGCAGAAAGGAGTCAGCAACGCGAAAGCAGCGTCTCAGTCTAAATCTGGGACGGCTGCTGAGAGCCAAATGCCAGGGGCTGCTACCCCTAGCGAACAGCAACTGTTGGACAAATGGCTGAATATTCAGTCTATCAACCTGACCCGCCATGCCAAATCTTTGCGTCCTTTCATTAAAGATGAATTTGGGACAGGGGTTGCTTCCCCCAGCGAAGCCCATATTGAAGCGGTGAATCGCTTTATTGATAAGTTCCGCAGCCAACTGGTGGAAAGGGCGCGCTGGGTAGAGGCAGCAGCAGCAGCGGCTCGTCGGGAACCAACCACTGAACGCCTACAGGTATTGCTAGAGCGCAAACAGATGGTGGGCAATCGGGTGCTTTATGTGGAAGGCATTTGGGACTTCTACTTCGACCTGTTTGTGCAGCGGCTGTCTACCTTTGGGGAACGGCTGCGTTCTGTAGATCGCATAGCGGCTAACTGCTACGAAGATCTGTACGTGGGTCTGGGGACGGCTCAACCGACCCCCAGCTTACTGCCCTTTAGCTATGCCCGCAGTGGCTTCAGTCCGGCTACCTTTCGCAGGGGTGTGCCGATTACGAAGCTACGTCGGAATCCCAATCCGTTTCCGCTGATTATGCTACCTCAGCATCGACTGGATAATGTTTGGGCTTTATCGAGCGTGTTGCACGAGGTATCCCACAATCTCCAGGCAGACTTGGGGCTATGGGACGTTATTCCAGCCCGTGTCTTTCAGCGCTTAACGACAGAGGGGCGTATTCCAGCGGAGGTTGCTCAGGTTTGGGCTAACTGGCAAAAGGAAATAATGGCGGATATGTTTGCGCTGGTGCTGGGAGGGCCAGCAGCGGTGGAGTCGCTAATGGATGTGGTGGGGCGATCGCCTACTAGCACGGTACGCTTTAGCCCATTTTCGGTTCATCCCACACCTTACCTACGGGTACCCATTAACCTGATTTTGCTACGGCGATTGGGGTTTGAGAAAATGGCATCAGAATTGTCTCGCGTTTGGCAACGGCTGTATCCTCGCGTTACGCCTAATGACATTCCCTCGACTTTTATGAAGACGTTCCATCCGGCTGCTGAAATGGTGGTGGATACGATGGTATTTCAAACCTATCCACAGTTCGGGAAGAAGTGTTTGGCAAAAGCGGTAGAGTTTGGCCCCAAACAAATGGCAATGGTGGAACTGGCAGGACAGCGCCTAGCTAAAGGAGAAGACCCTGGAACAATTCCGGTGCGTTTTATGATCAGCGCAGCCCGATTCGCCCTGGATAAACAATTAGCCACACCCCAAACTATTACTGATAATTTTTACCGCATTCTAGGGAGGCGCTAGACCAATGACAAATTTATTTGACAGTTTAATCAACGAACTGAAATCTAGGATGTCGACCGATCCATTAGGAACAGATGCATTGTTCAGAAAGCTAAAAAACGATTTACCCAACCTAGCATCACCAACAGTTAACAAGATCCGTGAATTGACCGATACTATTGATGCCTTTCATTCGCAGGTTAATTACACAACTAATACCTCTAACCTTTTGAACGGTGTTCATGCGACTAATGCCAAACTTGAAGACCTGAATACTGCAACCAATCTGGTTCAGTTTTATTTTCAAGTAACCCAGCCACTCGAACAGGTTTTGTTTAATCTTAAAGGTTTCGACTTGTCAAACTTCACTAAATCTACTAGTGGGGGAAATTTTAATCCTGATGATGTCAACACTGATATTCAGCAGATTTTAAAGAATCGTAAGGAATTGCAGAAATCTCTTAACAATGCACTACGGGAATTTGGCAGTGAACTAGATGAGTTACATCTGGAGAACCTTGTACAGATCAGTAACACAATTGTCGGCGAACTAAAAAATCTAGCACCTACTACCTTTAATGCACTATCGCTTGTAATTGATGGTTTTATTGATCATCTCAAAAATGTAAAGAAATTCTTCAAAGCTTTTAGCCAAAAGAGCGAAGACTTGACTGGAAATGAGCCGAATGAAATCAAGCAATTGGCTCGTAACTGGGGAGATGCCGTTACCCAAATTGAGACACTTGAACAAAATGATCTCATTAGGGCTGAGCTGAATAATGCAGGTAAAAGTAGAGCTGCGATCGCCCAATCCATCAAAATTCACGACTTGCTGGAAGCAAACTACGATTACGTGACCGCATTAGTTAGGAGCGGTGATTTGGAAAGTGCCGGAATCCTGTAAAGCGCGACTAAAAAGAGGTTAACAATGTCAGCCGTATTGGACAATTTAAATACATTTTTAATTCGCAAGCGGGCGACGCAGCTCAAAAATCTGCGTGCCCTGACTATGAGCCAGCTCTATCCAACCCTGTCAATGTCTGGAAGTTTGGCAATCACGCAGACACCGCAGATACAAGGACGAAGTAATAGCTCAACCACCACTTTAACGCCAGACCCTTTTGCAGAATTGAGAGATCCGCTAGTTACTCTAGCAAACACATTCAGCCGTTATGCCCAGACTCAGAAAACCTACGCGGATGATCTTGGATCAACCCGTACCAGTAATGCTGGTAGCGCTAATGTACTAGAGCGGCAAGTTTCACGGGCGATCGCCCAGGTATTAGGTCGTGCCCCTGGCAATAGTCCAGAGGGTTTTGTGAGAACCATCAATGATGTGTTTCCAACGCAAAAAGATGGCAAGGTAAGTCTTACACCATCCCGGAGTGCAGTTTCGCTGTATGGTCAGAGCGATGCTTCCCAAAATGGGTATACCTCTGCCACCAGTGGGGCTATGTCGGCAGGATTAATTGGACAACTCTCGGCTGAGCAGGCTACGCTCTACCGTCAAGCCAGCATTATTGCTGCTGACGCGCTTAAGGTTTTGCAGGGCTTGCAACCTTTTGTGCCAGAAGCTGAAGCCGATAAGGTGGAGGCTTTAAAAGCGCTAGTCGGAGACGAGATCAATCGTCTGGTTGAAGAATTTGGTCGTGTCGATGAACCCCGCTCACAACGAGTAGAGACTTACTTTACTCAACTCCGAGGTCCCAATGGACACTTACCTCAATTGGGCGATCGCGCCTTTCTAAATCGCCGTCGAGTGGTACCAACTACGTTAGACGATGAAGCACAAATAGCTGGCTATGACTTACTGGTCAACTATGTGCGCATCCTCCAGGAAGTTTGGGTCAATTATCGGGGCAAATCGCAATCTAGTAAGTCATTGAGATACCCCGAATTCAGCTTGCGGCTTTCCCGCGCCAGCGTGCTGCTACCTGTCATTGCCGAAGGCAACAACAACTTTATGTCAGCCCTCGACTCCATTGGATTCACCGAAACGGAACGACGCTCCAGCGCCAGCCGCTTCACCAGCCTAGGAGACGATCCGAATCTGCCGCTGCCAGATTTAACGCTCAATGACTTCACTGAATGGGTTGATCGCTTCTCTAGTCTAGAAGGCCCCCAATACCTTGCTGATTCTGGTCAGTACGGACTGGAGTTTGTGACATCCCAGGCTGACAGCATTTTTTGGGTGCTCCTCCCGATTCTCTCCTTTACCAAGACAGCCCCTACTCTAAATCTCAACGGTTTGCCGATTGTGGCTCAAGCCCTAACCCATGAGCGGGTCAGTTGGGCGCTGGATGATTTGATGAACCAGTTGAAGGCGCTGGCTGATTTAGCTGCCTAATGGACAAAACCTTTAGCAAGACAACGGGAAGTAAGTAATGCCTAACACAAGAGATTATGACCAGCGCAATGATCGGGTCGCTGCGCTGCTCCAAAATACCATTGAGCAACTGGGTCCCGAACTGGTTGCCAATCCTCAACTCGCAGAAGTACTCAACCGCATGGTTGACGACCAGGTGAATAAATTCGATGCCGCCCAAAATGGCAAAGGTGCCTCTCCCGATGGCGGTCTTGCCGATCTCATTGGCCTAGGCAAAGATGCGCCAGCAAACTTAGGCGATACCCAAGTATCGGGCGGTGTGGTGGACTATGACGATACGGTTACGAGCGATCGCGTCCTCGCCACCGGAGACCTCTACTATCTTGCCATCCATGAATTTTTGGGTGTGTTCAAAGTAATGCACAAGCTGCAAGAACTCTTCCGAGCCGGAACCTTGCGAATATCTAACGGCGATGGAGCTTACGGTCTGTACCGCTTCGATAAACACAATATTTTAAGGTATCAGCAAAGCGATCGCCGTCGAGCCTACGCGCGGGTATTAGGCTATGGACGCGATCCGGGACCAGGTGCTCGTGCTAATCCTGAATTTCATGGGTTGTTTTCGCACTTTATTGGCGAAGCCGCTAAGTTCTGGCGCGACAAGCGGATTAGCGAGGTGATTCGCCAAAATGCCACTGATCCAACCTTCGGATCGATTGCGATCGTGCGGCGGGCGGGCTTGGATTTACGCAATAACCTGAAGAACTCTTCCTATGGTTATGTCAACGTATTGCGGGTAGAAACCAGTCAAGCCCTCTCTGAAGCCTTTAAAGTTCTGGATGCCCCTGATGTGCGGGCACAGTTCGGTGCTGCTAATGCCTGGGAAATGATTGAACTGGTCTTGTGGCAATACTTTGGTCAATCTGTTCATGCCAGCACGATGAATCGCATGGCGGTTGCCGGACGAGAAGTGATCCGCTGGTTAGCAGAACCCTTTGTCCTCAAGAAAAACCGCACTGACTTTGAAGCATTGCTCTACCGCATTGCTGAATACTCTGAAGAATGGATTTCCAGCGAAGAAGGCATGCGAATCAGTCGTCCAACGCCACCGCCACGCAATGTGTATCAGCCAGGGCCACCACCCAAGGGAACACGTCGAGATCCAGTTTTTGCGCGATCAAATGGGCGAATGCCTGCACCGAGAGTGATGGGATAGGAATTTGTAAATTCCCTGCCTTCTATTTTCACTGGAGGCTGACTCACGATTTTGAATGAAGGAGGATTTTGAAGATGAATGGACGAACTCAGTACTTGTTTGAAGCCCCTTCTTATCTTGATTCAGCGTATGAACGTGAGTGCTTGTTTGAAACATCTATGCTGCGACCAAGCCCCAGGCAGCTAGATGTCGTGCGTGTATCTTTCGGAATCGACACCGCTAGCGTCGCTGGTAACAAAGACCCGAATTGGGCGAAGGCCAAATCCCAAGCCCCCATCGACTTTGCCATCATCCGCTCGAATTATGGCGTGTTAGAGGATCGAGTCTTCAAGCGTGACTGGATAAAGATCAAGGATGCCGGCATTGTTCGAGGAGCGTACCTCTTCCTCCGCTTTCCACACCCGAAGTATCCAATGAAAGTGCCAGATCCTGTCTCTCAGGCCAAGGCTTTCATCAAAACGGTTGGAAAACTGAACGAGTCAGATTTTCCCCCTACGGTTGATGTTGAGTTTCCGGGTGGTCGCAAACTCACTGGAATGAGCGCAAAACAATGCCTCAAAAATGTACGTACTGCGTGGCAGGTGCTGAAGAACCACTACGGTGTACCCCCGATTATCTACACAAGCGCCCGTGTGTGGAGGGAGGATCTGGACAATCTTCCAGCACCAGATCTTGTCGAGTCGCCGCTTTGGCTAGCGCGCTACCCCTTTAATAAGGGGCCTGCTGTGCGCGATGCAAGGGTGTTTCGAGTCAAGTCGCCACCGGTGCCGCCTCCATGGGGTGATATGACCAATTGGTGGATTCACCAGTATCAGGGAGATGCTGTCATGCTCCCCGGTTTTCCAACCGGCAATGTAGACATGAACAGATTTAATATCACGGTTAAAGGCACGACTGGCGACCGGGTCAAGTGGGTGCAGCGTCGTTTGGGCATCGTACAGAATGGGATATTTGATGCTGCAACTGAAACGGCATTGCAAATGTTCCAGAATAATAAGGGTCTCGCCGCGAGTGGCGTGATCGATCCCCGCACATTTGCATATCTCTGCTGGTCAAACCCTAAGATTTAAGCCACTTCCTGTTCCGTAGATTCAAAGTTTTCTACAAATACAGAAGGACACCATGTCGAGAGAACTTTTCCTCTTGCTTCTTCTCCAGGTAGGCGTCTTCTTTCTGCTGAACCTCTTCGACTGTCCAGGAAAAGGGTAATCACGCCTTCTAATTCTTCAACTGTTCACGGGCAAACTCTCTAGTCAAAAAATACATTCTGCGATCGCACCTTTGTTCCCTGACCCATCTCACACATCCAGAGGACTGAGCTATGAACAAGCAAACCCAATGGTTATTTGAGGCACCATCCGTTTCAGAATCAGCCTTGCACACCAAGCAGGAGAATTACAGACTTCCTGAATGGGAAGCTGATCGGGAGTCGAAAGAGGTAAGCCTCTATGCCTTGGGTGAGCAAGAATGGGAGCAATCGCCTAGTTTGTCTTCTCGCGGACAGACCATTCGTGAAACAATTGGAGGTTTTTCTCGACACAGTAACGCCATCCCCCTCCAGGAAAGGGCAAAGATTGTCAGACTTGCCCAAATGATTGTTCAAAGTCACAAATCTAAACAGCCAATTCGCACTGTTAGGTTGGTTGGACATGCTGATAGAGATGTCCAAAGGGGAGCAATTTTTGAAAAGAAGATTAGTGGCGATCGCGCTTTTGCAACTCAGCAAGCTCTGATGCACGCCATTAATAACCGCACTATTTCTTCTGAAATCAATTGGCAACGAGTGGCTAGGGGCGCAAGCCAGCGCATTGTGAAGAACCCAACTACTGAACAAGCCCGATCTCATAACCGTCGGGTTGGGCTATTTCTAGCCACCGCCCCAAGCAACAATCAGCAGAACACAGTCAAATGGACGACCCGCGCCCTTGCTGTCACCCTACAAAAAACGGTTAATCTTCGCTGTGTTGGCACTGCGTCACCCGGTTTTATCTCACTCCTGAGCCGAATTCCAGATTGTAACGGAACCTGTGGTGGGCCTGTAATGGAACGCTTCAAAATATTTTTTCACGTCGATGCAGATATCGTACCTCGTCCCCAGCCTTTTCAACCTCCAAGGGTAAGTGTGATGCTTGAGGTAATCACGGCTCAGGGACGCTCTAAATTCACTAAACAAGAGTCTGATTCAACACCAAGCTATCAAGGAGCTGGCAGCCCCTTGAGAACAAGTTTCGGTGAAGACTTTGTCATTCCATTGGCACCTGGCGATACACTACGGGTCAACTTACAGATGCATGATCCTTCATCTAGCACAATAGTGAACTACTCAGACAATATCAGCATTATAAAACTTCCCTGTATTTGAAAAACAACTCGATTTTCCTCCCTACTAGAGCGTTAGAAAAGGATAAATTCTTATAAAAATAGAACTATAGTTCATCATAGTTCGACTTGTAAGCAAATTTTTTAGGCCAAAAGGATTGGTAAATGAACAGTCAAAATCAGGCATTATTCGAGCTTCCTTTATCCTATGAAGCTGATCGCCAATTTGTTGCCAGCGATACGATTTCTAACTTGTTACTCATCAATGCGGTCAATGATCGGCGTCTTGATAAAGCTGGAGTCTACAGAATTACTTGGCAGCAGAATGGCAAAAATTATGTTTATGATGGTAAGGCTGGAGGAGGAATTCAAACGGTTAGAAAACGTCTCCGAAATCATCTATGGTGTTTAACCCATTTAGGTGTTGATCCTACCAAATACCGAGTCAGTACCCAACTAAGGCAAGTTGTGAATTTGAAAAAACCTTCTAAACTTAATAGACTAGGTAAGGAAGATCTCAGAAATCAGGAACGAAAGCGCATTTCCGAGTCTTTTAGAAAAGCAGTACAGGGAAAAGTTGTCTCCACTAATAAGCAAAAAGAAAGTGAATTCTTGTTCGAGGCTCCTTTTTTAGTAACAGAAAGCATTCATGAGATTGGCGGGACTGCTTCAACGGCTTGGCAATGTCGAGCGGAAGGCGTACCTTGTCCTGAACTATATTACGACTGGCTAAATCCCAAAGGCGTTTGTCAATTGACGAGCTGTCGTAAATCAAAAACTTATAAAGAACCTTGGGGGATTTCGCCAGGTACATGTACTTATCAATGTCCGCAAGGTTCGGTTTGTTCGGGGCCAATGTTTGGTAAATCTTGGGCGGCATTTGTGCCTTTTGTTCTGTGTGATTAGCGAGAATAATTTTGATCAAGCAAAATTATAGAAATCAAATTGTAGTTGCTGTGATCACAGTGATAGTTGTACTTATCCGTCACTCAAACAAAATGATGTCTCAATCTTAGATTTGGTAATCTTCAACTGTACGATTTATCAAGATTTTAAGAACCCTGCAAACATTATGCTGAGATCCGTTGCTACTGCAATACCCTCACTTCGCTATAGCCAGCAACCAGCTCAGCGATCGCGCTGGCTCTCTCAACTGGCTGAACTGATTGCTTTTCCTACCATTTCAGCAATACCGCAGCACCGCAAAGATATTAAAGCCTGCGCCCAATGGCTAGCGCGGCACCTAGCAGAAATTGGCTTGCAGCATATCCAGATACTCCTAGGACCAAAAGGCGGACATCCCAGTATCTACGCCGATTGGCTGAAAGCACCAGGCAAACCCACTTTATTGCTCTATGGTCACTATGATGTGCAGCCCGTTGATCCGCTGAAGGAGTGGCGATCGCCCCCCTTCAAAGCCACGATTATCGGTCATAACTTATTTGCCAGAGGCGCAAGTGACGATAAAGGACAGCTATTCATCCACCTGAAGGCGATCGAAAGCTACCTGAGAACGGTCGGACATTTGCCTATCAATATTAAAATCTGGCTAGAAGGCGAAGAAGAAATCAACAGCCCCAATCTATCCGCATTTTTGAATCGAGAAGCCACACGATTAAAAGCAGATGCTGTGCTGGTCTCGGATACAGAAATGTTAGCCCCTGGTAAACCCTCAATTATCTATGGGTTACGGGGCAATCTTAGTTGCGAGTTAGAGGTTAGAGGTCCCAAGCATGACCTGCATTCTGGCCGCTATGGCGGTGCTGTTCTAAATCCGCTCCAAGCCTTAAGCGACATCGTTTCAGGACTCCATGATCGCCAAGGCCGAGTTGCAATTCCTGGTTTCTACCGCCGCGTCAGAGAACTAGAACCCACCCAACAACAAAACGTTCGCTGCTGCTGTAAACGCGATCAGCAAATTCTGGCTGATCTAGACCTATCGACCGGATGGGGCGAACCGGGCTACAGCTTATTTGAGCGAATGACCAGTCGTCCTGCACTGACCATTAATGGTTTGGCAGGGGGGTACGTTGGCCCAGGCAGCAAATCAATCATTCCCAGTCGGGGGATGGCGCGAGTCAGTCTCCGACTGGTTCCCGATCAAGATCCTAAAGATATTGCCCAACTTCTTCAGCGCCACATTGCAAATGCCACCCATCCTGCCGTTCAGACGCGCCTAACCATGACGGGGGGATCGCGTCCCGTACTGTTGCCCAAGCATAGTGCTGTAATGCAGGCTGCAACTCGTGCCGTCAAACAGACCTGGGGCGTGCCGCCAGTTTTTACCCGAAGTGGTGGTTCTATTCCGCTTGTAGAGCAACTGCATCGACGGCTGCAAGTTCCGATTGTGCTTCTGGGGTTTGGCCTACCTGATGATGATATCCATGCCCCCAACGAAAAAATGAGCCTGCCTAACTTCTTTCGAGGCATCGAAACCGTGATTCGATTGCTGGCGGAGTACGCAACATGATTATTGACTGCCACTGCCATGCTGGAAAAGGCGATCTGCTCACGGGGCCCTGGGATACTGATGCCCCCATTGAACTGTACCTGAAGCGAGCAAAAGCAGCCGGAATTGATAAGACCGTTATTTTTTCACCGTTTCATAGTAACTATGCTCAATCCAACGCCAATACAGCCAAAATTGTGGCTCGTTATCCAGAACGGTTTATTGGTTTTGCCTTTGTTCATGCCGAGCGTGATCGCGGCAAGATTCACCACATTGTTAAACAATCGGTCACTCAATGGAATTTCCGTGGCATTAAAGTTCATCGAATGGATGGGCCAGCCACCCGCGAAATTTGTGAGGTCGCCCGTATCTTTGGCCTGCCGCTGCTCTACGATCCAGTGGGTCAAACGGATCTTATCGACTTATTAGCACCCCAGTATCCGGACGTAAATTTCATCATTCCCCATCTCGGCAGTTTTGCGGATGATTGGCGTGCTCACCTGCGGGTGATTGACCAGATTTCTAGATTTCCAAATGTTTATGCAGATACTTCAGGTGTAAGACGGTTTGACTATATTGTTCAGGCTATTCAGCGTGCTGGAGCACAAAAAGTTTTGTTCGGCTCCGATGGCCCTTACTTACACCCTGGTCTAGAACTATACAAGATTCGCCTCTTGAATTTGCCAAACAGCCAAGAAGCCCTTGTTCTTGGCGAAAATTTAATCCGTCTCGTTAACTCGAATTTAGCGATTTCGAGTCGTTGAACGCTTTTGGAGAATAGACTGACTTGATGCCCTGTCGCCCATTGTCGCCTGCGCTCACGGGAGCGAACATTGCGGCGTAAACGCAGGCCATTTCTCAGACTTCAATTCTGAGAAAAATGCCGCTTCTGCATCATCCAAAATAGGATTACGAGCCATGATAATCTCAATCGCTCGACTCACACTTTCAGGAAAAATCACCACTAAACCATCCTTGGGCGCATTATCTAAAGCCCAGGCGATCGCCGCTGTCTCCTCTAGCTGAATCGTGTGGGGCACTGGCGCATTATTCTCCGTGGCGGCACAATGAATCCCTTGAACAATCAATTCTGCTGCGTTGCCGCGAGGGCGACCCCGATTGTCGTCATCTTCTTTGACCACAATCTGCTCAAAGAAGCTCGCCGACAGTGCCCCTAGCTCAATCAAATCCTCATCACGGCGATCGCCAGGGCCACCGACCACGCCAATGGCAGGCCCCGACCAATTTTTGACAAAGCTGCCCACCGCCGCGTATCCGGCTGGGTTGTGGGCGTAGTCTACTAGCGCATGGTAGTGACCCAGATTGAATAAATTCATCCGTCCCGGTGTCTGCTCTGCCGAAGCGCGGAAACTGCGAAGGGCCGCGCGAATCTGCTCGATTTTTACGCCTTGCACAAAGGCCGCCAGACAGGCCGCGAGGGCATTGGCAATCATAAACGGGGCGCGTCCGCCCAAGGTAAGGGGCACAAGTTCGACCTTTTCAATGCGGTGAACCCAATCTTGCTGCAAAATCGCCAGATAGCCCTCTTTGAGGACGGCAGCCATGCCTCCGCGCTGAACATGCGATCGCACCAACGGGTTATCAACATCCATCGAAAAATAGGCAATTTTTCCAGGCACGTAATCTGCCATTGCGGCAACTCGCTCATCATCGGCATTCAGCACGGCATAGCCATCGGGGTGAACCGCCTCTGCAATCACCGCTTTGACCTTTGCCATTTGGTCAATCGTGTTGATATCGCCCAAGCCCAGATGGTCCGCCGCCACATTTAAGACCACGCCCACATCGCAGTGCTCAAAGGCCAGCCCCGAACGCAAAATGCCGCCCCGTGCCGTCTCTAAGATCGCAATATCTACCGTTGGGTCTTGCAGAATAATTTGAGCGCTTTGCGGCCCTGTAGTGTCTCCCTTTTCGACGAGGTGACGACCGATATAGATGCCGTCGGTGGTGGTAAAGCCGACAAACTCATAAACCTGACTGAAAATGTGGGCAATCAAACGAGTAGTGGTGGTTTTGCCATTGGTGCCCGTAATTGCCACAACGGGAATTCGATTGGGTGTGCCAGGGGGAAACAGCATATTGAGAATGGGTGCCGCCACATTGCGCCCTACCCCTTCACTGGGCGCTATATGCATCCGCAACCCTGGCGCTGCATTCACCTCTACAATCACGCCATCTGCTTCAGCGAGGGTCTTGGTGATATCGGTGGTAATGACGTCAATACCCACCACATCCAGGTCAATAATGCGAGATACCCGTTCAGCAACCCAAACCGTTTCTGGATGGATTTCGTCCGTGCGGTCAATGGCAATTCCGCCCGTACTGAGATTGGCGGTTGCCCGAAGGTAGCAGACTTGATCTGGCGGCAAAACGCTGTCTAGCGTAAACCCTTGGCGATGCAGCATTTCGTCAGTGGCATCGTCTAGCTCAATGTGGGTGAGCATATTGTCGTGACCTTCCCCACGACGGTCATCTTGGTTTTCTTGCTCAACCAGTTCTGCAATGGTCGCAAGTCCATTGCCGACCACATGGGCAGGTACCCGCTCCGCTACCGCAATAACTTTATGATTGACCACTAAAATTCGGTGATCTCGCCCTTGATAGAAGTGTTCTACGATTACGCCACTGGAGACATCACGGGCGCGGTCGTAGGCTACTTCTGCGTTTTCCCAGGACTGAATGTCAATGGTAATGCCTCGCCCGTGATTGCCATCTAAGGGCTTAATCACGACGGGATAACCGCCTAGCTGCTCAATCGTTTCTTCTAATTCATTGAACGCGTAGATCACCTTACCTAAGGGGACAGGAACCCCAAACTGGGTCAAAATGTTTTTAGTATTTTCTTTGTTGCAGGCCAGCTCTACGCCCAAAATGTTGCTGTTGGAGGTGAGTGCAGCCTGAACCCGTTTTTGATGTTTCCCGTAGCCGAACTGAAATAGGTCGCAGCTTTCTAAATGTGTCCAAGGGATGCCGCGATTTTCGGCTTCGCGCACCAGCGCTTCAGTGCTTGCACCCAAAATCGCCTCAGTCCGAAACTTGAGCAGATCCTCTAAATCTTTTTCCAGTTCTGCTTTGGGGTAAGCGCCTGTGTCTACAATGCTTTGACAGATCCGGAGTGCCGCTCTTGCCGCATAGCGCCCTGCCTCCTCATTTTGATACTCAATCACAACCTGGTAGACCCCATCGGTTGCCGTTTCGCGGGTGCGACCAAACCCAACCGGCATTTCGGCTAGAGTTTGAAGCTCTAATGCCACATGCTCCAGGATATGCCCCATCATGGTGCCTTCCTGCATTCGGCTCAAAAATCCGCCGCGACACCCTGGGGAGCAAAAGTGTTCTTCAAGGCTGGGCAGCACTGCGACAAGGCCGTCATAAAATCCAGGCAGGGTATTGGAAGGGCTATCGGCTAGCTCCTCCAAATCCAGTCGCACCAGAATGAGCTTTGAGCGGCGGATGCTCCAATAATTCGGGCCTCGAAGCGTCTGGGTTTGGAGAATTTTCATAAGATATTAGAGATAATCTCTGCGAATTCCACAGGATGATGAAGACAATCTGAGGTTGGATGCAATGTCGGCCTTTAAGTTGGCCTTTAAGGCCGGTCGTTAAAGATAGTTCAAGAGAACTAAGTCTTGGAATCTGCCGATAAAGGCTATCTTTTGCTTGTGTAGCGTGAGTCCTAACCCCTAATTAATTTCAAATCGAAGGTCTAGTTCTGTATTAATTGCTACGTGACGTAGATTGCCATAGGTAAACCCTATGGATGCTGAGGGTAAATCAGCCCCATCCGGTTGTTTAGGATGGTAAGACCATTCGTCGCTGATAGTGGTAGCGATCGCCGTGACTCAACACATGAATCGTAAGGTTATGAAGGCTGAGGGGCGAGAGCTGAGACATCCCAGGATAGTTCGTATGGGTTAACCCGCCTGGATCGATGACGGTGATGGTTCCTTTGCCAAGAACTTCAAAGCTTCCATCTTTGTCAAAGGCGGCACAGGTATCTTCATCAATGCCGATGCCGAGTTTGTCTGGATGGGCGGCGATCGCACTCATCAACCGAGCCATGCGATTTCGATTATGAAAATGCTGATCGACTAGCAGCTCAGGAAAAATGCCTAAACCATCCGTCAAGTCCACCAATGATGCGTTAGGCGATTCACCGCTGCTGCCGCCTGCAATCATCTTTTCGCCCATGATGGCGGCTCCTGCACTGGTGCCTGCCAATACGAGGGTGCCTAGCCCAACCCTTGCTTTGATTGACGCAATAAATTTACTGCCGCCAATGAGGTCACATAGACGAAGCTGATCGCCTCCGGTAACAAAGATGCCGGTACAGTCAGCCAAGATATTGAGCCAGCCCTCTGTATCACACTCTTGAGGCTGCCGAATATCGAGCACTTGCACTTGCTGAGCGCCCATCTTTTCAAAAATTTGGTAGTAGCGATCACCAACGACACTGGGTTCTTGTGAAGCGCAGGGGATAATGCCGATTTTCGCCAACTTCCCACCAGCACTCTGAAAGAAAGCGGTTAATATACTGCACCCGTTGACTTTGTCTTCTGCTCCACCAATAACCATTACTGGATACTGGATTGAAATTGCCATAAACTGTTGCGCTAGAAGAGGTTCTACCTCAGGCATAATAATGATCCTAAGAGCTGCATAATATCACTGTGCTGAAGCAAAGCCCAAGTTTAATGGAGTCTGCAAAGACAATGTTTTGTAGGAGCAGGTTTTGTAAGGGTATGTGTTGCCGAAAATCTAGGATTCTCTAGCGCACTATTCGCTAAACCAGCTTCTTACAGGCATGAGAGTATTCTTTGGCCTTTGCTATGTTCTCAGGAATCTGGCTCAACGCAAAACTAAAGCGACCATCTATATGATTATTCAGTTTTCCATCTGTGTAAACAGGGTTTCCATTTTTGAGATGAACGTCAACGCCTGTATGGGTTTGTTGAAAGATAAACAGTTCTTCTACAAATCGTCCATCTTTGCCCCATAGAACCATAACGTCCTGAAGTGCTGGGTTGAGGGTGGCGGGATCGACGAGCTGAGTTGCCTTTTTAAATTTTTCCCAGGCGATCGCCCCTACATCTTTGCCTTTCTCAAGTGCCATATCTGCTGCGATGCGACAAACGGCGATCGCAAGGGTGCCCACCCGTTCCCCTAGGTTAAAAGCCTGTTTTGCAGTCTTTTGCGCCACACTGGCGGCAACCTGTTTGAGAATGGGTGTCTGTTCTTTAACCCAGTCTTTTAATTTGATCTGCTGATCGGTTATCCATGCCTTAAAGCTGATCGGCTTGGCCTTAGTAAAGACCTTCTTAGACTGTGATGGCTTAGCGTGAGTGTTTATCTTGTGATGAACGTGATGGGCTGGCTCAGTCAGATTTGTCTCAAGCCTTAGGATATCAAATGCTCTATCCTCGCTTAAGACAGAAGAATGTGACCCTACTGCTGCTAGCACCTTTTCTCTTAGCGGGTGCTCTTGAGGGATTTCGTGAGTTTGGCTTTGATTGCGTAATGCGTTCTCAAGGTCAATAGCTGCCGCGTGGGGCGGCAGCGAATTGGAATGGATCAAAACAGGTGGCGGACTGAGCTTCAGTTCTCCTTGAGTCGTATTCGTTTCGTCTTTGAGGTCTAAATACGGCTTGATTCGGTCATCATCATAGTGTTCAAGGTTGAATAGAGTGGTTTGTCCTGAGGTCTGCCAAGCCGAGGCGTTGAAACTGCGCAGTGCTGACCGAATCTGTTCTACTTTTACCCCTAAAACAAAGGCCGTGAGACTTGCAGCCAGCGCATTGGCCATGAGATAAGGTGTGCCGCCACCCAATGCATTGGGGATTTGCGTAACGTGCTCAATTTGATGAACCCAGTCTTCTTGCAAAATGCAAAGGTGTCCCTTTTGATAAACTGCGGCAATGCCCCCCTGCTGAAGGTGCGATCGCACCACCCCATTCTCAGCATCCATTGAAAAATAGGCGACCTTCCCCACCACCTGTTCAGCCATTGCGGCAACGTGCTGATCATCAGCATTGAGTACGGCATAGCCTTTGGGGTGTACCATCTCAGCAATGACGGCGTTTACCCTTGCCATTGGGCTGATGGTATTGAGGTCTTTTAAACCCAACTGATCCGCCACCACATTTAAGACCACTCCCACATCGCAGTGGGCAAAGGCTAAGCCTGACTGTAAAATCTCATCCTGTGCTGTTTCTAAAACTGCAATCTCTACGGTTGGATCTTGCAGAATCATTTGGGTATTGTGCGCTTTTGAAAGGTTGAGGGGTTTGAGGGGGCGATCGCCAATATAAATCTCGTCGGTCGTAGTAAAGCCTACTTCCTCATAAATCTGCCTAAAAATGTGGGCGATGAGCGGCGTAGGCGTGGCTTTGCTATTGGTTCCCGTCACCGCCACAATTGGGATCTGTGTGGGCATTCCAGGCGGAAACAGCATATCGAGGATGGGTGCCGCCACATTGCGTCCCACCCCTTGACTGGGCGCAATGTGCATCCGCAACCCTGGCGCTGCACTTACCTCCACAATGACGCCATCTGCTTCAGCGAGGGTCTTGGTAATGTCGGTGGTAATGACATCAATACCTGCCACATCCAGATCAATTATGCGAGATACGCGTTCTGCCAGCCAAACGGTATCTGGATGAATTTCGTCTGTGCGGTCAATGGCGATCCCGCCCGTACTCAAATTAGCCGTTGCCCGTAAATAGCAGATCTGCTCTGGCGGCAAGATGGTATCGAGGGTATGACCTTGCTCTTTCAGAATTTCATCGGTGGTATCGTCCAGCTCGATCTGGGTGAGCATATTATCATGACCCTCACCGCGACGGTCATCTTGGTTCTCTTGCTCAACGAGTTCTGCGATGCTTGAGCGTCCATTGCCCACCACATGGGCAGGTACCCGCTCCGCCACTGCCACCACCTTATGATTGACCACTAAAATGCGGTGATCTCGTCCCTGGTAAAAGTGCTCAATAATCACGCCCTTCGAGACATCACGGGCGCGGTCATAGGCAATTTTTGCCTGTCTCCAGGACTGGATATTAATGGTAATGCCTCGACCTTGATTGCCATCCAGGGGCTTAATAACGATGGGATAGCCCCCTAGCCGATGAATCGCATCTTCTAAATCTTTGAAGGTGTAAATAACGCTTCCTAAGGGGACGGGCACGCCCATACTTTCTAGAAGCGTTTTGGTTCGCTGTTTATTGCAGGCCACCTCTACGCCTAATACACCGCTGTAGGAGGTTAGCGCAGCCTGAACCCGTTTTTGATATTTACCGTAGCCCAACTGAAACAGGTCGCAGCTTTCTAAATGAGTCCAAGGAATGTTGCGATTTTCTGCTTCTTTTACCAGTGCCTCAGTGCTCGCGCCTAAGGCCGCCTGAGTGCGCAGCCGAGCCAAGTCATCTAAATCTTTTTGTAGTTCGGTTTTGGGGTAGGTGCCCGTTTCGATAATGCTTTGGCATAGCCGTAAAGCCGCTCGTGCTGCATAGCGTCCGGCGGCTTCAGTCTCGTACTCAATAATAATTTGAGAAATGCCTGGTGTTGCTGTCTTGAGGGTGCAGCCAAACCCTACGGACATATCGGCTAAGGTTTGGAGTTCTAGTGCCACGCGCTCGAAAATATGCCCCATCTGGGTGCCTTGCTGCACTCTGCTCAGAAACCCGCCGCGACACCCTGGGGTACAAATGTGTGCCTCAAGACTGGGTAAAGCTGCTGCAATTCCGTCATAAAACCCAATCAGGGTATCTGAAGGCTGATCGGCTAGCCCTTCTAAATCCAGCCGTACCAGAATGAGCTTTGAGTGGTGAGTGCTCCAGTAGTTGGGGCCTCGAAGGGTTTGAGTTTGGAGGATTTTCATGATTGAAGGGGGCTGGCTGACAGGTGTTGCCGTGAAGCTTATTCTTCGACGCAGTTGCATCGTCATCTGTTCAGCCCACTGAGTCAAGACTCATCCTATACAAAAGCATTCAGATTTACGAACTCATTTTTAGGTCGGCTCTCAATTAATGCCGTCTGGCACTATGGGGCTACGGTGTACACACAAGTCTTAAAGTCTCCTTTCTGTAAAGGTCTTTGCCATAAACCGATTCATAAATCCCCTCCTCGGAGGGGCGGGGTGGGTTAGTCAGTTGCGCAACTGTCCAACCCACCCCGCCCTACGGGCACCCCTCCGAGGAGGGGATTTTTCTCGGACTTGTATATACACGGTGGTGCTATGGGTTTGGAACAAAGTGACGTTGTGCCTGTTCAGTATTGTTTTATGCTCTTATAGATTCATTTTCTTATCTCTGAGGTGCCATGAGTGCAGTAGACTCGTCAGTCGCCCCGCTTAAGTTTCGGTTTGACCGGAAGCTTTGGGCACGATTTGTGGAGGTGGCTCAACCCTACTTCTATCCACCGGAAGCTAACAGTTCGCGACAATTTTTCTTTTTGATTGCCACACAGCTTGTTTTTGTGGTGGCTTTTACCTTTTTCTTTGTGGTGGGGTTGTCCTTAGTGGGCTTTCAGTTTAACCCTAAGTTTTTTGCGGGCTTGACTAAGCAGATTATTTACCTACAGTTTTTGTCTGGTCTTGGAAAAAGCGCCCCAGAAATTTTTCAGAGTCTACTGCGCTTTCCGGCTACCTATGTGTTTTTGATACTGTTGCTCATCAGCAGCGGTATTTTTTATGCCTATCGCAAAAAGTTGAAGGGGATGGAGAAGCAATGGCTCATTTTAGGGCTGCTGCTTTTTCTTGCTTTTATTGTCAGTAGTCTTAACGTTTTGATTAGTTACGTCTTCAGATTTATTGATAATTCTCTCAATACGAGAGACCCCAAAGTTTTCTGGGAATATATAACGGTTTACGGCATTGTTCTCGTCGTTGCTATCCCAATTTTGGTTGGCTACGTCTATGTCCGTGGGAAGTTGGCACTTTTCTGGAGAGAATGGCTTACTAATAAGTTCTTGAATGGTTATTTTAAAGATAGAACTTACTACGAGTTAGATTCTAATACTGCAAATACAAACATAGATAACCCCGATCAGCGTATTACGGAAGATATTAGATCTTTTACGACCATTGTTTTAGATCTCATTTTAGATGTTTTGACTTCGCTTTTAGATCTTGTTGCTTTTATTGGCATTCTCCTCAGTATTTCTAGCGAGTTGACCTTTGGACTTGTTGGATATGTGGCGATTGGGACTGCTATTGCTGTGATTATTGGGACTAAGCTTATTGAGCTTAACTTTAAACAACTTCGTCTTGAAGGCAATTTCCGTTATGGGATGGTGCATGTTCGAGATAATGCAGAATCTATCGCTTTTTATCGGGGAGAATCTTTAGAAAGTAGCCAGATCGTAAGTCGTTTGCGTCGAGCGATTCAAAACGCAGATTTTTTGATTATCTGGTCTGCTTTTTTGGGTACTTTTCAAAGAGCCTACAATTATTTTTCTAGGCTTATCCCTTATTTCATTGTTGCACCTCTATATTTTTCAAAACAGGTGGATTTTGGAACGATTGGGCAAAGCATTTTTGCATTCACGATGGTGTTTAGTGCGCTCTCGCTGATCACAAACCGAATTAATGATATTTCTGCATTTGCGGCGAGTATCGAGCGTTTAGGGGTGCTCTTTGAGCGCTTTAATAAGCCAGCGGCGGGCGGCAGTACAAGTGGTAGCATTGCAAATCATCTTTCTACATATTTTAAAATTAGTGACCTAACGCTCTGCACGCCCAACTCAGAACAAACCCTATTTCAAAACCTTTCTTTTGAGCTACAGCCGTCTCATTCGTTGCTGGTGGTGGGCACCAGCGGCTGTGGCAAAAGCTCATTGCTCAGGGCGATCGCAGGTCTATGGCGCAATGGTTCCGGTACTGTAGAAGCCCCAGACTATCAAGACGTGCTGTTTTTGCCGCAAACGCCCTATATGTTGCTGGGTACCCTGCGCGAACAGCTGATTTACCCTAACCTGCGTGAGAACATTACCGACCAGGAAATTCAAGAGGCGCTGACGGTTGTGAACTTGGAGGACTTGGGCGATCGCATGGGAGGACTCAGTGCCGAAAAAGACTGGGCCGCTGTGTTGTCTCAAGGGGAACAGCAGCGCCTTGCCTTTGCCCGTATCTTGTTGAGCCAGCCTAAATACGTCAT
The DNA here is from genome assembly GCA_031387975.1 of Acaryochloridaceae cyanobacterium OTE_75_metabat_521. Taxonomy (GTDB): domain Bacteria; phylum Cyanobacteriota; class Cyanobacteriia; order Thermosynechococcales; family Thermosynechococcaceae; genus JAAURS01. The sequence goes on from JANNDV010000289.1 coordinate 28,932, forward strand.
TCTGGATGAAGCCACCAGCGCCCTGGATGTGACGAACGAACGGCGACTGTATGAGCTATTGCAAAGCTTAGACATGACCTACATTAGTGTGGGACATCGCCCTAGCCTTGTGGATTATCATCAGACGGTATTAGATCTTGGCGCAGAAAACGGCTGGCAGCTACTGTCTGCCGATAATTATCGGTTTGCGACTTAAAGATTTACAAATGAGCAAGGAAGCGTGGATAAACTTGGTCTGAGGGGTTTGGGTTTCGGCTTCGCTCAACCCTCAACTCCTGTATTGGAGGGTTGAGCGAAGCCGAAACCCGTTTCATCGTTAATGCAGTCTATGCATTTATCAGCTTTAATTAATCTTGATTGGTGCCCAAAAAACTCTTAGGCGAAGCGTGTGAAGAAATTATCTAAACGGCGAATGCGTTTGTGGTCTATTCTTGGCGGCTTTGCCTTGGGGCTACTGCTCCCCTCTGCGGTTAATGCGGCAGAACGGGTCTATGCCAGCTATGGATTTATTGAAATTACCCTTCAGGTTTCAGACTTAGAAATCTATGCCAAAGAAGGCCGCCTATCGCCGACTCTGCAAACCTACTCCAAATTTTTGAAACCCGCGCAGCTTCTTCAGCTTAAAGAAGCGCTCAAAAAGCGAATTGAATTGTCTAGCGACGTGGTTTCGCAGTTTTTGTATACGCCTACGGGCGAAAAGATGCTGGAACGTGCCAGCACCCTGGTTAAGGCAAAATCTCAAGTTTCGAGCCTACAGGCGCTCCGCTCCGCCATAATTTTAGCCGCCACTGATTCGCAGGGGCTAACGGTCTTAAGCTTGCTGCGGAACTACCCTGACTCTGGCATTCAGCTTGATGTGACCCAAGGGCTTGACGTGTTTCAGGCTATTCGTAAGCTAGTGCAGCAGACCAATACGTCCATTGCGCTAGTACAGCAGCGCTCAGACCTAGCAGCGCAAGCGACCCAGTCAGCGCGAATAGCAGATTTAGTGGCCCTACGAAATGCTGGCTCGTTTACTTGGGATGTGATTCCACTAACGCTCACAGACAATCGCCCTCAACGCTTGCAGCCGCTCTCTACCCCTCCCCGTGAGTTTGGGGCAGATATTTACCTGCCTCGGCAGACGGCGCGCGCAATGCCCATGCCCGTTATTGTTATTTCTCATGGCTTGGGTTCAGGACGGACTTCGTTTAAGTATTTTGCCGAGCATTTGGCTTCCCATGGCTTTGTGGTGGCGATACCCGAGCATCCTGGCAGTTCCGAACGTCAGATTAGTGCGCTTTTGGAGGGTAAGGCCGATGATGTGTCAAACCCAAGGGAGTTTATCGATCGCCCTTTAGATGTGTCGTACCTGCTAGATGAGCTAACCCGACTCAATCAGACCGATGGGCCGTTTAAGGGACGGATTAATATCAATCAGGTGGGGGTGATGGGGCAATCTTTTGGGGGCTATACGGCGCTGGCCTTGGTGGGGGCAAAAATTAATTTTGCGAGCCTTCAGAAGGGCTGTGATAAGTCGTTTGCTCAAAGTCTCAATCTATCTTTGCTGCTTCAGTGTCAGGCACAGCAGTTGCCTAAAAAAGACTACGACTTTAGAGATGCGCGGGTTAAAGCGGCGATCGCCGTTAACCCCGTCACCAGCAGCATATTTGGTGTAGAGGGCTTGAAGAGCATTCAGGCTCCAGTGATGATGATTTCAGGCACTTCAGATAGCATCACGCCGCCGTTATCAGAGCAGATCGAGCCGTTTACTTGGCTCCCTAATATCGAAAAGCGCCTGATTTTAATGGATGGCGCGACCCACTTTTCGACCATTGATCAGCTTCAGCCCGCCGAACGTGCATTTGTTACACCCAAGGAACTCATTGGCAGAACCCCAGAAGTGGCACGGATCTATCTGCGGGCGTTAGGGCTTGCGTTTTTTAAAACCTATGTGAAGCAACAGCCCAATACGGCAATCTTTTCAAATCCAGCTTCGATTCGGGCGCAAAGTATTCAGCCGCTGTTATTGCGCGGCGTTTCGTCTCTTTCGGTTGAGGACTTAGACCGCATTAAAAATGCACTTTGGTAATCAAGCATTCTTGCAGAATATAACTGAATTTCTCGCAGAGTACTAGGATATATCAGGCTCTACTCTGCGGGAGACGAAAGCGTGCGGTCTTTTTATAATAACTGGAGCGGAAGCTGGGTTCGCTGGGCTGTGGCAGCGGTACTCTCGCTGGGTCAATTGGGCGGCGGCGGCGGTGATGCTGCGATCGCAGCAGAGCGCATCTTGTTTAACTACTCCATTTTAGGTCGTTCAATTTCGGTACGCGCCCTTGAAACCTATGCCCGTGACGGCGTTTTAACCGAAGATTTGGTTTCCTACGCGCGATTGGTCAAGCCCAAGCAGTTAGCGCAACTGCGAGAGGGGCTACAGCAAAAAGTGGAGCTGTCTCCGGTGGCGCTTAGCCAGTTTTTTTACTCACCACCCGGGGAGCTGCTGCTGAACCGTGTCAGTCAGCTAATTCAAACCGGAAGCGGTCAGGGCAGCTTTTATGCGCTGCGGTCTGCTCTGGTGTTGGCAGCTTCCGATCCCCAAGGATTAACGCCGCTTACCATTTTGCGTCAATACCCTACCCGTGACGTGGTGGTCAATGTCGAAGAAATTGTGGGTTTGGTGAGCGCCGCCAATCAGTTCTTAAAGCAGGGAGATACCGTCACTCGGCAAATTCAGGCGTTGCCTAAGGCTCCTCCTTTGTTGGCCTCGGATGCCAAAAAACTGGAGCAGCTTAAGCAGCCTGGTGCTTTGAAGTGGGACAAAATCACCCTTACCCTTCAAGATTCCACCCAAAAGAGGCTGAAATATACCGCTCAGCCGCGCCAATTTGTGGCTGATGTGTACCTGCCCGTGACCGATTCGCCTCAGCCCTTGGTCATTATTTCCCACGGGCTGAATTCAGATCGTGAGTCTTACGCCTATCTTGCTCAGCACTTGGCTTCCTATGGCTTTGCTGTTGCTTTGCCAGAGCACCCGGGTAGCAATAAGCAGCAGCTCCAGTCGTTACTGGAGGGACGTGGGCGCGAGGTGGCGGCACCCTTAGAGTTTTTAGATCGTCCCCTAGATATCCAGTTTTTACTAGATTCTTTGCAGTCTTTGGCAAAGACCGATGCGCGGTTTCAGGGCAAGATTAATTTTGACGCGGTGGGTATTATTGGTCAGTCCTTTGGGGGCTATACCAGTCTGGCGGTAGCAGGGGCACCCCTGAGCTTTAATACCTTGCAGCAGAACTGTGGGCAGCAGCTCAATACGACCCTCAATATTTCTTTGGCGCTCCAGTGTCAGGCGCTGCGGTTGCCCCAGGCTCAGTACCCATTGGCAGATGCTCGAATTAAAGCGGCGATCGCCATTAACCCCATCACCAGCGGCGTCTTTGGGGCAGAGAGTTTGGCTCAGATTAAGGTGCCCGTCATGATCGTCGCGGGTGGGCGAGATATTGTCGCTCCGGCATTGCCCGAGCAAATTCAGCCGTTTTCTCAACTTAAGGCACTACAGCGCTATTTGGTGCTCATTGAAAACAGCAATCATTTCTCCACCATTGCCCCCTCCAGCCAAGAGACAGAAGCGCTGTCTCAAGTTAAAGGGTTAGAAGGCCCATCACCGGAATTAGCAAGGTCTTACGTCAATGTATTAAGCCTAGTGTTTATGCAGGCTTACTTGAGCAACCAGCAGAGCAATCAGGTTTTTTTGAGTCCCGCAGGGGCTGAAGTGTTAAGCCGATTTCCGCTGCCCCTAAGCATTCTGAAGTCTTTGCCTACCGCAATTCAAAATTCAGAGAAGCCTTAGGTGATTTCTGGACACGACTTGGAAGGTTATTTTGAAATTATTACCAAATAAGACCTTCAGTCCTTGGAGATTTTTGGCCTGACAAAGAGGATACTAGGTTTCAGCCCTTTTTTGAACGCTAACCTTCCAAGTCGTGACCGCTCAAAAAGTTTAAGCCTTGCTTAAACAACGCTAACCCGTAATCCTTCTTTTTTCTGCTGCTGTCGCTTCAATAGCTCTGTTGCGACAGTACCAGGGACTGGCGGTGAAAATAGGTAGCCCTGTACTTCTTGGCAATGAACGGTCTTAAGATAGTCAAGCTGTTCTTGGGTTTCTACCCCTTCTGCGACAAGAGATAGCCCTAATTGATGACCCAGTGTTGTAATGGTTTTAATAATGCTGCACTCTTGCCCCTTAATCTGAATTTGTTGAACAAACTGTCGATCAATTTTGAGCGTATCGACTGGAAACTGATGCAGATAGCTTAACGATGAGTAGCCTGTCCCAAAATCATCAATACTAAGCTGTACACCACGCTGCTTAAGGGCATGCAAAAATTGAATCGTTCCTTTGGGGTCATGAATAATTGTGCTTTCTGTTATTTCTAACTTGAGCTGATGTTCTAAAAAGCCATGAGGCTGAGATAAGACACGATCAATCAGGTTAATCAGTTTGGGCTGATGCTCTGGCAAAAAGTGCTTGGCAGAAAGATTAACACTCATCACAAGCGGCGGTAGCGCCTGAAAGTGAGTCGCCCAAGTCTGAAGTTGCTCATAAGCACTCTCAATCATCCAAAGATCCATTGGAATGATGAGATCTGTCACTTCTGCAATCTTAATAAAAGCATCGGGCAGCATCATGGGGCTATGTGCCTGGGGCCACCGAATCAGTGCTTCAAATCCAGTAATTTGTGCAGTTTCAGCCTCAACAATAGGCTGGTAATACACCACAAATTCATCTTTTCGCTCTGTGGCACGTCGCAGATCGTTTTCAATCTGGAGCTGCTGACGAGCCTGTAAATGCATGGCATCATTAAAAATCTCAAATCGCCCTGTGCCAAAAGATTTGGCTCGATACATTGCGGTGTCGGCATCTCGCAAAAGATGCTCTGGCTGTGCGTAGCGTCCATCGCCCATCACAATGCCAATACAGGCGTTCATGAAAATTTCTTGCTGATCAATCACATAAAGTTTGCCCAGGGCATGATTGACCTGCTCCGCTAATGTAATTGCGGCTGAAGTATCCACAACATCTTCTAGTAAAATTGCAAACTCATCGCCCCCTAAACGCGCTAATTGGCCCTTACCTTTCAGGCAGTCCTGGAGTCGCTGCGCAACGGCAACCAACAGGCGATCGCCCAAAGTATGCCCCAAAGAATCATTGACCATTTTGAAGCGATCGCAGTCTAAGTAGAACACAGCAAACCGATAGTGAGACTGCCGCTGCGCCTGTTCTAAAGCCTGAGCCAAAAAATGACTAAAGCTGGTTCGGTTTGGCAACCCCGTCAGCGAATCGTGCAGTGCTAAATGCAGCAGCTCTTGCTGAATCTCATATCGTTGCGCGGTCTCGGCTTCTAACTGAGCCGTGCGTTCATCAATCCGCTGCTCTAGTTTTGAATTCATCTCACCGAGTGCCGTATGGGCAGCAGAAAGACTGAGATGGGTTTTGACCCGAGCCAAAACCTCTTCCCATTGGAAGGGTTTAGTAATGTAGTCTATCCCTCCATTTTTGAAGGCTTCTACCTTATCAAAAACTTCATCAAGGGCGCTAATGAAAATAATAGGAATAGATTCAGTCTTTGGATTCGCCTTCAGCCGTTGGCAGACCGAATAGCCATCCATATCAGGCATCATGATATCTAGCAGAATTAAATGGGGCGGTGCAGACTGAACGGCACGGAGCGCCATTGCCCCACTGATTACACCGCGAACGGTATACCCCTGCTCAGTTAAGAGCATCGAAAGCACATGTAAGTTCTCTGGCTTGTCATCAACAATCAGAATGTCTCTGTTCGATAGTATATCCACAGTATTTTTCATGACTCTTGTTCAGTCAGATCAAAAATGACGTCGCAGCGAAAGTTTTTAACAAGGTGTGTTAGATCTTCTCGCAGCGCCTGGTTCTGTTCTGGAACTTGATTAATGAGCGATAGCAGCACAATATTATCTACCTTTTGGGCTGCCTGGTTAACCTGTGTCATCCAATCTTCTGACATTGTGCCCAAAAGTTCTTTTCTAAGGCTACAGATGGGTTGAGTCATGACTAGTTTGCTGCCAACCGATTTCTGAGTCTGAAGGGTAAAATGAACCCCGAGGTGTTTCTCTAGAGCCTTAAAAACCTCCGTCTCTCGGAAGGGTTTGCGAATAATTCCATCACAGCCCGCCTTAAGGATAATATCGGTATCTTCTTCTAATGCGCTAGCGGTTAAGGCCACAATAATCGTATCGCGCCCCTGAAGGGTTGCTTTAATCTGACGGGTTGCTGCATATCCATCCATAATGGGCATCTGCATGTCCATCCAAATCAGGTGCGGATTCCAGTCTTTCCAAACGACAACAGCCTCCTTTCCATCTTCGGCAGTTCGCACTTCAAAGCCTAATGGCTCTAGCAGTTGGGTCATAAGATGTCGGCTTTCCCAACAGTCATCTACGACAAGGATGCGATACTGCATTTGTCCTGGAGATAACTCCATAATCTGGGTTGATGGCAGACCAATTGGCTCAGCCACCGACTGAGCGGGAATATAAAATTGAAAGAGCGCCCCTTTCTCCACTGCGCTAGAGACAAAAATCTCGCCCCCCAGAAGCTGAACAAATTCTCGGCAGATAGACAATCCTAGCCCTGTTCCCATTCGCGTACTGTGGCTGCTGCTGAGTTTACTCTGGACAAAAGCTTCAAAAATGGAGCTAAGTTCGTCAGGTGTAATACCACTGCCCGTATCTTCTACATCAAAAGATAGAAGAGACTGTAGCGCGGCAGACTTTTCTTTGGCGTTACAAGCGTTCAAAAATCTGACCTTCACTCGAATCTGACCTTGGTCGGTAAACTTAATGGCATTGCCAATCAAGTTAATTAAAATCTGGCGTAGTTTCCCTTCATCCGTATTTACAAATTGCGGTACGTTGTCAGACCGTTCAATGATCAGAACAACACCTTTTATAAATAATCGCATCGAAAACATGCTTTCCAATGTTTCGAGGAGGCGATGGAGATCAAAGCTGCTGAGGTTAATATCTACCCGACCAGACTCAATTTTTGCCATATCTAAGACGTCGTTGATCATCTCTAGGAGATGTTCACCACTGCGATTAATAATATCGAGCTGCTCACGCTGAATGGTCGACAAAGAGAGATCGCGGTTCATGACTTGGGTAAACCCCAAGATTGAGTTGAGCGGTGTGCGCAGCTCATGACTCATGTTAGAAAGAAATCGGCTTTTTGCTTGATTGGCTGCTTCTGCTTCTAGCTTTGCTTTCTGGAGGGCGATTTCAGCTTGGCGGCGATCGCTGATATCGTTCATGGTGCTGATGATGCAAGATTGGCCTTCTACTTCAATCATCTCTGCTGAAAAGAGAACGGTCCGAATTTCACCACTTCGAGTCTGGAGGCTATGTTCAAAACTGCGCACGACCCGATGCTGATTTAGCATTTGAAGAATTTGGCTGCGATGCTCAGGATCTAAACAGAACTGTAGCTCAGAACTCGTTTTGCCCAAAACGTCTGCTTTTAGGGCACCAAATAGCTCTAAAGCGCTGGTGTTTATATCTAAAATGCATCCGTCGGTGGCACGACTCAGCGTCATCGGGTTGGGATTAGAGTGAAACACCTTGGCAAACTTTTCTTCAGATCGCCGGAGCGCTTTTTCTGCACGTTTTTGATCCGTAATGTCGTACAGGATGCTGATGAGATAAAGCTCCTCATCAACTTCAATTAAGTCTGCTGAATACAGTACGATGCGAGTGTCTCCCTGTTTTGTAATTAGGTGGCTTTCAACACTTCGCACCGGCCCTTGTGCCTGAATAAACTGAATCATTGGAGGATGCTGAACTTGATCTATGCCCAAATCTAGGTCAAAACTCAGCTTACCTAATACCAACTCACGCTCAAGGCCAAATAGTTCAAGGGCGCTGTCGTTGATGTCAATAAAGCATCCATCTTGAACGCGGCTAATGGCAATCGGGTTAGGGTGAGTGTAGAAAATTTTGGCAAATTTTTCTTCGGATTGCCGCAGTGCCGCAGTGCGCTCCTGAACCCTTGCTTCTAGTTCACTAAAAGATCGCTGTAGATGAACCGCCATCCGATTGAATGCCTTGGCAAGATTGCTCAGTTCCTCAATGCGACTGTTTTCAAAACTGGAGTGAATGTAATGATGGGTAAAGCCCTGGGGGCCTTCTTGAGCCAACATTTCACCGGAACGAATCAGTTCTCGAAGCCCCTGACTGAGGCGACGTGCGGTGACGAGACTAAATAAAATAGCTGTCATTAAAACCACAAAGCCCAACAGTAGACTTTCCCTGTTTTGCGCGGGTACCTGCTGCCAAAAGGTGGGCTGAGGCATCATGGCGACCATCATTAAATCGAGTCCGTGGGTGTCTTGAAGATGGGCAGCCCAAAGCGAATAGTCCGTGTGTTGACCTTGAAGCTGAATGCGTCGCTGGTATGGTTTTTGGGTGTTCCACCGTTGCAGAAGCTCAGGAATGTAGGCCGCAGTGCGCCTTAGTAGCGGATCGGTTAAATCTTGGGTTGAAATTCGCTCGACTTTACCCTGACGAATGACAAAGGGCATTTGCTGCGTTGAAGTTCCGACAATTTGGCCTTTGCGGTCTAAAAGCAGCAGGCTGGGTAACTCTTGATTCACGATCGATTTTAGAAATACGCTGATTTGCTCAAGGGAAAAATCAACGCCAGCAACACCAAGCAGCGTCTGATTTTCATCGTAAATTGGCTCAGAAAACGTTAGCTGCGGTCTAGACGTTTTGAAGTCTTGATAAACGGCGCTCCAGCCCTTATTGTTTTGTTTTAGGGCGTTAGTGTACCAGGGTCGTTTTTGCGGGTCATACTGCTCTCTCTGCTGAATTAAACGGGGTGCCTTCCCTGCTTCATTGATGACGTAACTGAACAAGCGACCCTTTGTTTGGGAATTGGCGCGGCTAATTTGCCAGGTGCGATCGCCTTGCAACCCTAGTCCTACAAATTCTCCTTTTACATTGCCGAAATAAATTGCCGTAACGGGTATCGTCGTTAGTAAATTGCGCTGCCTCCAAAAATGCAGTGCTAACGGCTCAGGGGTTTTGAGGATTAACGCCTGGTTGGCAAACTCAGCGCGATTGAGAACGGCGGATGATTCTAGGTAATCATCGAGTTTTTCTCTAATTCGAGCGAGTGTCCCAGACTGTATGTATTGATTTCGTGCATCAATGGAGCGTTGTTCATTATTCCACGCGAGCCACATGGTTAGGCTAACGGCTGTAACGGTTTGAAGAATAAAGGTTACAACCAAAATGACGCGAAGTGGAATAACTCTACGGGACATAGTTACATGAGAGAAAAAATACCGCAGAAGATACGGCGTGGATTCACTGTTGCTGCTGTCCAGTGATTGCGTCAATACACTTAAGCTTATCTTATTGGGCTAAGCGGATGCCCGAAAACTGCCAACGTGTGGCAGTCGGGAAAAAATTGCGGTAGGTGGCACGAATGTGGCTTTGGGGCGTGATGCAAGAGCCACCCCGAAGCACCATCTGGTTACACATAAACTTACCGTTATATTCACCGACCGCACCCGCATCCGCTTTAAAGCCTGGATAGGGGAGGTATGCGCTCTGTGTCCACTCCCATACATTGCCGTAGGGCTGAAAGTCTGGGGCTATGGATGCAGTGGGATGGAGGTAGCCCTGCTCTAACAAATTACCCTTTAACGACGGTATTGTGGCCGCCGCAATTTCCCATTCTGCTTCGGTTGGCAGCCGCTTGCCAGCCCAGCGGGCGTAAGCATCAGCTTCAAAAAAGCTGACGTGGCAGACGGGTTCGTGCATGTTGAGCGATCGCAGTCCCCCGAGGGTCATGTTCCACCAATTTCCGTCAATTTGCTCCCAGTAGAGGGGTGCTGTCCAACCCTCATTTTGAAGGGTTGACCAACCCTCAGACAGCCAGTATTTTGGATTTTGATAGCCAGAAGCTTCTATAAATTCTAGATATTCTCCGTTGGTTACAGGCCCAGAGGCTAGGCAATAGTCTTGTGTATAAACTGAGTGCCGTGGCGCTTCGTTATCAAAGGCGAAATCAAAGGCGAAAGTATTTTCGGCATGCCCAATGGTATGTAGCCCACCCAAAAATTTGAGCCACTGGGTTGGGGTACCGTGCTCATAAGGCTCTGGCAAGTTGTCTCGATAGGCGGGTCGGAGTGGGTTACAGGCCAAAATATGCTTAATGTCGGTTAGCAATAGCTCTTGATGCTGCTGCTCGTGGTGTAGCCCTAGGGTAATGAGAGCCTGGATTTCAGGTGCATCGTCAATTTGATGCAGCAGCGATCGCATGGACTCATCGACATAAGCTCGATATTGGTAGACTTCTGCGACGGTGGGTCGGGTTAATAGGCCGCGCTGAATCCGAGGATGGCGATCGCCGACAGCCTCATAGTAAGAGTTAAATAAATAGCCAAACTTGGGATGAAAAACCTCATAGCCCTTGAGATGGGGCGTTAGCAAAAACGTTTCAAAAAACCAGGTTGTATGCGCCAGATGCCATTTGGGCGGACTCACATCCGGCATACTCTGTACCACATAATCTTCGATGGAGAGCGGCGCACATAGGGTTTCACTGAGCTGACGAACCTGCTCAAACTGTTCTCGAAGGCTGATAGCGGGTTTGGTGAGCGTTGTGCCAGTTCGTGGAACCATAGTTTAGAAGGTGCTCATCTGAAGGGAATGAAAGACGAATGCCGTAGAAGCGATTCTCTCTTTTGCCATTGTAGTGATCATTTGAGCGAGGGTTTTTGCGTCGATGCGGGTTGCTCATGGCACAAGCGGCAACACTCAGACCGTGAAGCCTGAGTGTTGCAATGGTTTGGAGTTATTAGCGGGTCGTCATCAACAAGACCTAGAGTTTTGCGACCCAGCAGATATCCTGATTTTAGAACCTTCTTTGAGGGTCTTACTCGGAAACGACAGGTCTCATACTAGGCAGGGTTTAGCGAATCACTAAACCCTCAAAAAAAGTCAGTGGGCCAAATTCTAAATCATGGATCGTCAGCTCATCTTCATAAATGGTGAGCTTGCGAGGCTGACATAGATGTGTGCGAATAGACACAATGTGCGCACCTTCATTGATTAAATCTTCTAAGTATCCATCTTGAGCTGCAGTCGCCAGGGATGGATTTTCAAACGGACCAAAGTAGTAAATACAGCTTGGATGAGCGGTAAAAACCTCAACCCACCAGCTAAATCTTAGGGCAACATAGTTTGGGTCAATGGGGCAACTCATAATCATGACTCCTGTGAGATACGGGGAAGACGTTTAACGTCTGTCTAGTCTCGATCTCACTCCTCACTTATATTGGTCTACGGCACACACCAACAGGCCGATGGGGTTCAACAGGCTTAAATTTAGCGATTAATACTCCAACCCAACAGCTGCTTTACTTGCCTTTCTACCAAGCTACACAAAGAAAGTGAGGAAACGATAAATGCAGCAAATGTTTTAAGGTAACGGCTTTAGCTCACACTACCAGTTCAAAATTTCAGCAATGTGATGGGCTAACTTAAGCGGATCAAACGGTTTCGCTAAAACACCCGCAATGTCTAGCTGGGCATATTCATCTTGATGAGCAGACTGAATTTTTGCGGTGAGTAAAATTACAGGAATGATTTGAGTTTTAGGGTTTACTCTAAGCTGTCGTAACACCATCAGCCCATCCAAATCGGGCATCATGACATCTAGCAAAATCGCATCTGGCAGAAACGCTTCGGCTTGACGTAACCCCTCAGCACCGGATAAAGCCGTCAGAACCGTCCATCCCCCCAGCTTTTGCAGACAAATTTTAATGACTGACACCAGATTTTCTTCATCGTCAATTAACAGAATTTGCTTAGTAGTCATTTGTGTTCCTGCTGCTGCTGCTGCTGCTGCTACTCCTGTGACGGGATAGGAATGTTGAAGTAGAACGTACTTCCTTGCCCCATAGCGCTCTCGACCCAGATTTGCCCCCCGTGCTGCTGTACGATCGTTCGGCAAATTGCCAATCCTAAGCCCGTTCCGCCTTCATTGCGTGAATCGCTGGCATCTACCTGCTGAAATCGCCCAAAGATGGTTTCTAGCTTATTGGCAGGGATGCCCCTGCCCTGATCTTGGACTTGAAACACAATTCCTTGAGCCTGGACTGCTGGGGGCTGCACTGAGGCCGACAGCGTTATGGTACTGCGAGGGGGTGAAAACTTAATGGCGTTACTGAGTAGATTGACGAGAGTTTGAATAATGCGATCAGGGGCTACCCAAATCTGAACCGGAAGCGGCGCAAAGGAAAGGGTAATCTGATTTTCGTCCGCGAGGGGCTGCAACACCGCGATCGCCTGCTGCATTAGCGTGGTTGCACTACACCACTGCTTGTCTAGCGCAACCTTGTTAGACTCAAGCCGTTCTAAATCGAGAATATCGCTGACGAGGCGTACCAGCCGCTCTGTCTCAACCGCCGCAATTTCTAGCATGTGTTTGGCGGTATCGGGTTCATCTTTGAGCACATCAGAGGCCAGCAACCCCAAAGAGCCACGGATAGAGGCCAATGGGGTTCGCAGTTCGTGGCTCACAATCGAAATAAACTCATTTTTCATCTGCTCAATGGCACGGCTTTCGGTAATGTCTTCAACCGTGCCGACGTACCCCAGCAGCTCATGGGTGGTTGATAAAATAGGCGCAGCTTTCACTTGGCAAAGCCGAATGGTGCCGTCTTTGTGGATATGACGCAGTTCGACTGAGCTTTCTTGCTGGGTTGCGATTGCGCCATTGCGCTGGGGCAAGATTTTTTTAAGATCTTCAGGGTGAATGAACGTCATCCATCCATCTCCCAAAGTCTCTTCCAAGGTAGCACCTGTGATTTCTTGACAGCGGGGATTGGTATAAGTGCATTGACCCGCAGCGTCGTTTCTAAAAATGCCAATGGGAGAACCTTCGCTGAGGGAGCGGAAGAGCGCCTCACTTTGTCGGAGCAGTTCCTGAGCCTGTCTACGATCCTGTAGCTCTTGCTGTAGCTGCTGGTATAGCTCGGCTTGCTGAAGGGCGATCGCCATTTGATCCCCAATGTGCCGGAGCAGTTCTGCTTCGTCTTGCTGCCACTGCCGATAGTAGGCACAAGCATGCACAATGAGTAGCCCCCAGACAAACGTTGAGCCATCTTTGCGATGCTGAATAATGGGCGCAATCATCTTCGACTTTACGCGAACCGACTGCATAAATTCTGTAAGGCAAGTTGCCCATTCGTCCACCGTCACGTCCTGTACAATTCGTGGATTCCCCTGACAATAATAGTCGTAGCATTCTTGAGAGAAAAACTCATCGGGGAAGCGCATCGCTGCCGTGGCTGGATAGTCTGGCGAAACAGATTCTTGAACCACTACCCCTGTGCCGTCTGCGGTGAGCTGAAAAATTAAGGCTCGATCGGCCTGGAGCAGTTGGCGAACTTCATAAACGGCAGTAAGCAGAATAGCATTAAGGTCTAAAGACTGACGGATATTTTGCGTAATATCGCGCAATAGGTGCTCGCGGGCCACCTGACGCTGTAGCGCATCTTTTGCCTGTTGACGGTAAATTAGCTCTTGCTGAAGATTTTGATTGACCTGGGTTAATTCGGCGGTGCGCGATTGAACCCGAGACTCTAATTCTTGATTGAGCTGCTGTAGGGCTGCTTCGGCCTGCTTGCGGTCGCTAATATCTTTCATAAAGCAATGATGCCCAGTCAACTGCCTGTGATCGTTATAGGCAGACACCATAAACAACTGTTTATAAAAAATAGAGCCGTCTTTGCGAACACCTCTCGCTTCTACCTCAACCTTGCCGCTGCTCAGCATAATTCGATAGGCCGCCGTCAATTTCGGTAAATCATCAGGATAAACGGTTATACGCCAGTCCATCCCTAGCAGTTCTTGGGGTTGATATCCCACCATCTGAGCATAGGCATCGTTCACAGAACTATAGCGCCCTTGAGCATCTAAGCGTGAGATGCCCTCTACGGCATTACTTAAAGCATTGCTGAGTTCTCGCAGATTTTTTTCGGTTTGTTTGCGCTCTGCTTGCTCGATCTGTGCTGCATCCTTAAGCCGCGCCACTTCAGATTGCAGAGACTCTAGTTCTCGTTTAAGCTGCTGTTCTTTTTGTCCCATAATGTTGTTTTAAGCGCTGGATGGGTTAAAGAGACAGCGGAACCTTTGGGTTGAATTGTTGTGTCGGATGATGAGGGGAATGTTGATGCACCTCTGGTTGGGGCTGATGTTTTTGACCGTTTCTTTGCTGCGTTACAACCTGTTTGAGTGCTGCGACCCATTCACAAAGCTGCTGTGCTTCATACTGGCTGGGTTCCGCGTTGGCTTGCAATAGACGCTCAATATTGCGCGCCAGTTCAGATCCTTCTGGCAACCCAAAAACCCCTAGATTTCCGGCTAACCGATGGGCTTCTAAAATCGCGTTTTCCAATAATTCAGGATCTAAGGTTATTGCGCCAGATGCTGGGTGCGCAGCTATTGCCTGCGTACAAATCTGGTCAAACAGTGTAAACGTTTTACTGAAGGTTGCCTTAAGCTTTTGCCAAACCTTTTCAATGGCAGCTTCAACCTCTTCTTGCCCAGAGGACGAATGATGTGTTTCTTCGTGTTGTTCTAAGGCTTTGGCAGGTTCTGGTTTGAGACGATAGCCCAGTCCATAAACTGTCTCCAAGCAGTCGGCTGTCATGCCAACAGCCTTTAGCTTTTGGCGTAGCCCCTTAATTTGGGTGGTAACAGCCCGCTCTTCTGGAAATTCATTTGTCTTCCAAATGTTGTCAAGCAAGGCACTGCGGCTAAAAATTTTGCGTGGATTTCTCAAGAATAGTTCAAGTAACCCATATTCTTTGGGTGTGAGGTGTAGGGGTACGTTGTTGTAAATCACCTCGCAGGTATCTAGATCGATGTGGAGATTTTCCCAGGTGATTGTGGTCTGGAGGGTTGCCGATCTACGGCGTAGCAAAGCCCGAATGCGAGCCACTAGCTCTTCTATATCAAAGGGCTTCACCATCGAGTCATCAGCGCCCGCCTCTAGCCCTGCAATGCGATCGCCGCTTTTGCTTTTGCCCGTCAGCATCAGAATGGGCATCTGGGCACCCTCTAACCGAAGCCGACGACAAAGACTTAAGCTGTCTAGCTCAGGAAAAATCACATCCAGCAAAATGAGGTCATAGCTGTAGGTTTTTGTGAGGGCTAGACCCGTTTGAGCATCTTTTGTCGTGTTGACCAAGTAGTGATGAGCCGTCAGCGCATTGGAAATGATGGTAGCAGTGCGCTCATCTTCTTCAACTAGCAAGATTTTCATGCTAGATCATCCCTTAGCTAGATAGAGCTTTGTCGAAAAGTACGGAGGTTTGCCTGCTGAGCTGAAATACTTACTCTCAACTATAGGTCAGACCTTTAAAGTGCAAATTTATAGTTGATATTTCTATATTTAATTTCCGCTGTCTTTGGCTGTTGCAGGTGAGGAAATTGGCGCTATATTGCTCGCCGATTCAAGGGCACTCATTGATTCAAAGACATCGGTGCCACAATTCGATGCCACAATTTGATGCCACAATATAAGCATAGCGCGATGGCACAAGCATGAATCTGACGTGGTTTGATAGCAACTCCTGGCTGATTGAAATGGGTGGGGCGCGGGTATTGCTCGATCCTTGGCTCGTGGGCGATTTGATGTTTGGCAATACGCCTTGGTTTTTTAAGGCTACCCACCGTCAACCCATTACAATCCCTGACAACATCAGCTTTATCCTCCTTTCTCAGGGTTTACCCGATCATGCTCATATTGAAACCTTAAAACAGCTTGATCGCTCCATTGCCGTGGTGGGTTCGCCTAATGCGGTCAAGGTCGCCCAATCTCTCGGGTTTCAGGCTACTACGGCATTAGCGCATACCGAAACCTTTATCTGGAATCAGGTGCTTGAAGTTCAGGCTTTTCCTGGGTCGCTCGTGGGGCCAAATTTGGTTGAGAATGCCTACATTCTCACTGACCTTCAGGCCAAAACCAAGCTTTACTATGAACCCCACGGTAATCACTCCCCAACGGTTAAGGCAGCTGCGCCAGTTGATGTAGTCATTGCGCCGCTGGTGAATCTTAATCTGCCGTTAGTGGGTGCATTTATTCAGGGGGGCGATCGCGCCCTACAGCTAATACAGTGGCTTCAGCCCCAAGTGGTGCTACCCACCACCACGGATGGCGATATTGAGTATGAAGGGTTCTTAAGCAAGCTGATCGCGGCAGAAGGGACACTGGAGGAATTTGGCGATCGCCTTGCTCAGGCTTCCCCTACCGTTCGGCTTTTGTCGCCAAAGCCCAGGCAGCGAATCAATATTCCACTACAGGCAAAACAGCTAGACCTTCAGTCCGTGCCTTCAAGCTAGGTTTAACTTTCTTCGTCTCAGTTTTTCATAATCTCCCAGCCAAGCAGACTGTGGATTAAAGCAAAACCAGATCATCTCCATTAAGCTCCACACCATACTCTTACGATTAAGCGAGGTTCTCTGGTTGCTGCGATTTTGTTGATCTGCATTAAGGTAGATTTCAGCCGTAGTCTCCTGAATCACCTTAATATCTAGGTTGTTTGAGACTTGTTGTCGCCATTCCAGCAGCGACTGAAACAGCACTTCAACGGTTGTCGTCTGTTCACGGCGTTTGCCTAGAACCTGGGGCAATCGTAAAAATGCATACCCAACTGCGCTAGCAAGCCTCTGACTGGGCATATTTGTTATGCGTAACGCCCATCGATTTTCTAATAATGTAGAAAAGTTGCAAAAGACTGGGCTACTGCTCACTTGACCAATTTCGGCAAAACAGCAATGTTCAGGATGACCCAACAGCCGTGCTCCACCATTAATTGATGGAGCGGTGTAATCCATTAGTTTTATAAACCCTAGCTTTTCAAGTTTAGTGGTGTATCGAGCCAGGTCGTCTTTGTGCTGCTGAGGCCAAGTATCAAGATTGGTCGGCACATACTTCAGTGGATGTAAAACCTGATGGAAGAGAATCCTGAACACAATCTCCATAATGAAGACGAGATGAACTATGCCTAGAATTGGCCCGATGGCAAACTGTGGTAAGCCTAGGCTGAGTAATACAACATAAAGTAAGGGTGAAATAATGCGCCAAATTAAAAAGGAGCCAATAATGACACCCCATTTCAAAAGTGAATTCATGGAAGATGTTTAACCTACGGCGATCGCTCTGCCTAGGGTTCCCCTCTAAATACTTATGGTATACACCGTAGCCCAGAGCGGGAGAGGGGAGTAATCTTGTCCCCCTTCTCCCGCCCTGGAAGAAGGGGTTAGGGGATGAGGGGAGTGCAAAGCGTATCGCTTCTGGACAATTCTCTGGATTATTTAGCTCACGATCCTAGCAGGACATTCCATCTTGAAATCAATCTCAGATACAAGTTCAGAAAAAATGGGTTCCGAGCCTGTGGTTCCCCAGCGGTTTGCCATCGTAAACGGGGATGACTTTGGCTTTTCGGCTGGGGTGAACCAAGCCATTATTAAAGCCCACACAGAGGGGGTCTTAACCAGCACCAGCCTGATGGTGACGGGGGCAGCGGCAGAAGCGGCGATCGCCCTTGCCCAGCAGCACCCTACCTTGGGGGTAGGGCTACATTTGGTTCTAGTGTGTGGTCGTGCCGTACTCCCCGCAGCGCAAATCTCACATCTGGTGGATGCGGATGGGAACTTCCCTAACAGCGCGACCAAAGCAGGGTTAAAGTATCAGTTCAGTGCCGCTGCACGACGGGAACTGCGGTTAGAAATTCGGGCGCAGCTTGAGAAATTTCAGCAGTCTGGTCTAAAAATGTCCCATGTGGATGGGCATTTGCATCTGCATGCCCATCCGGTGGTGCTGGGCATTTTGATCGAGCTTGCCCCAGAGTTTGGCATTGAGATGATGCGTCTGCCCTTTGAAGAGTTAGATTTTACGCTGAAGTTAGACCCCACCCACTGGCTTGATAAGGCAACCGGATGGTGGATTTTTAGCCAGCTTCGTCGGCTAGGGGAGCGTCGGCTGCAACAGGCTGGTATTGGCTGTACACAGAGGGTTTATGGCCTACTCAAAAGCGGCGGCATTACAGAAGACTACCTAGTGGGTCTCATTCCGCAAATTCAGGCGCAGTATATTGAAGTTTATGCACACCCTGCGATCGCCATCCCAGGAGAACCATCTAATGGCCCGCCGGATGCGGGACAGAAGGAGCTACAGGCGCTGCTGAGCGATAGAGTTAGACATGCGTTTGCAGCGCAAGGCTTTACGCTAACGGCCTACCGCGACTGTCGTTAAAAAAGGAGAGGTTAACAATGCAGAAAAACCCGTTAAAGATTCTTTTTCTGACCGTTTTAGTCGGATCTAGTTTTCCGTTTGTAGCCTTTGGAACGCCCCCTATCCCTCAATCTACTCAAGCGAAGCCGACTTCACCATTGACGGTCAAATGCGTAACCACACCTCAACGCATTACTATTCCACCCAATGGTTATGCCTCTTCACTGAACTATCAACTTTCTGCCGGCTGCACTGAGGCCAATTTTCTAATCTCTGCAAAGCAGGGTCAATTAATGGTGTTGGTTTTAAGCAGTCCTGGTGCTGCTCGGGCTGAGATTAAGTCTCCTGATGGTAAAAGTGATGGTCAACCTGTGGGGAATGGAGGGGTCATTTTTAACAAAACCCTGACCAGCACGGGGGAATATAAAATTCGCATTTCTAAAAGCTTGATGGCTGAACCTTGGGCAGGGCAAATTATTTTGACGGCGGTTGTTCAACCCAATATTTGATCGGTGCAATCGGAGGTATTATCTAAACAAAAGATCCCCTAATATTAGGAGATCTTTTGATAAAATTTAGAGCCTTATTTTCGCGAATTCCTAAGCGACTAAAGCCTCAAAGAAATGAATTGGCGTAAGTTCTAAATCTTGAATGGTTAGTTCGTTTTCATGAATGGTGAGCTGTCGAGGTTGGCAAAAGTTACTGCGAGCGAAGATTATGATTGATTTTTCATTTCTTAAATCTTGTAAGAACCCCTGTCTTGATTGAGCCACCTCTTGCTCTAGTTCAAAAGGGCCAAAGTAATAGACACAAAAAGGGTTCAAGGTACCCACTTCTAGCCACCAAGCAAGGTTTGGCGTAGTCGTGCTTGTAGATAAACAAAGAGACATATTAAAACCCAACAAGGAAAAACAGCGTACAAGTAAAATTGTTGCTAGTCACTCCTCTCACCACAGAAGCTATCTCAAGGGAGTTCGCTCAATCGTCTGTTATAAACAAATTTAAAATTTTGTTCTTATACGTACCACAGTAGCCCTAATATTTTCAGTATTACGGGGATCGTAAAATATTAATTAAACTTAACAAAAAAGAAAGAAAAACTATTTTTAATGAGGATCTTCGTCCTGAAACTCGTATAAAAACTTAAAGTTCAATAAATCATGGACAAAATCAAATTCTTTTTGCCATTCTTCTTGAAAAATTTCTAAGTATTGATTTAAGTTTTGATGAGTAAACTGCTCTTGAGAACTGTTGATTTGCGCAGGGTTGTCTTTTAGAAATTGAAGGAGTCTGCGAAGAATTTCAGTTGCCTTCTTCATGTTGAGCAATGGGTTCAGCAGTTCTTCAGAGACAGAACTCATAAAGTCGTTTCTCAGAGTTGTTAACCGCTCTATCGCATTGACCACATCTTGATTAGAGTAGTCTGGCTGACGATAGAGCTGTACACCATAACTTACGATACGAGAAACCAATTTAACCTGAGCGACTGTCCAGGAGGGCTTTCCGGTGGTTATGATGCCCATCTCGCCCACCACTCGCGCTTCACCGACGTAGGAATTTTGCGGGAACGCCACGATCGGGCAAATCAAGCGCTGCTGTGCTGAACTGCACGGGAACTGATAAGGCTGCGGCAGCACAACGTTATCTGGGTTAATCCAGCTTTCTTTTTTAAACAGGTAGCGATAGAAATTAGGGTAAAGCTGTAAATCTACTTCAGCGTCAAGCGCAGAGGCATAGACATCTTGACGGTCAAGGTTAATATATTCACTCATAATAGTAGAGTGTGCGGATTTTTCGTTATGCAGCGCCGCCCAGCAGTAGTCTGCTTCTAAAATTTCGCCGAGTTCATGCAAAATAATGTTTAAAATCTCGCCTTCACTGGTGGCAGTGCGAGCTTGCGCAATCATCCGGTTCAAAATTTCAATACAGGCGATCGCCTGTTCATGCTCTGTCGTCTTGGCTTGGAGCTTAGAGACTAACGACCACTGAAACGACTTCAGGTCTTGAATATGCTGTAGTAAATGGGTTTGGGCATCTTGACAATCGGTTTTATCCTGGAAAATCATAATGCTGCCCACAATTTCCCCCGCGTGATTTTTAATGGGGGCTGCCGAATCACTAATGACCCGCTCTGTGTCGTTTTTTGTGCGCAGCAAACAGCCGTCCGGCAGATTAAGGGCATAGCCTAGCCGCATGACCTGCATCCCTGGATTTTCGACGGGATCTTGGTTTGCGCCATAAACGAGGGGAATAATTAGATTAACATCTAGCCCCAACGCGTCTTGCCGCTGCCAGCCCGTTAGATGCTCTGCCATCGGATTCATGAAGGTAACGGTACCATTTAGATCGGTGGCAATGGCGGCATCTCCAATGCTGGTTAACGTATCAGACAGCCAAATTTGCTGCTGCTTTATAGATTGCTCTAGCTGATGCCGCTGGAGCGCAATTTGAATGGTGGTGTGGAGCTGTTTACTTTGAAAGGGCTTAATCAGGTATCCAAAGGGATTGGTTTTCGTGGCCTGTGCCAAGGTTTGCTCATCGGCGTAGGCCGTTAGATAAACGACCGGAATGTTGTAGCGGGTATAAATCTCTTCTGCTGCGGTGATCCCACTCATCTCGCCCTGGAGTTGGATATCCATTAAGACCAGATCTGGTTTGACGATAGAAGCCGTCAGGATCGCCTCTGAGGCAGTTGCAACCCCTTCAAATACACGATGCCCTAATTTTTCTAGGGCTTCTTTAATGTCCCAAGCAACGATTTTTTCGTCTTCAACGATTAAAATATTTGTCATTTAGCTAAGCCCCCGCTCAAGGCTACTGTAAAGTCATTTTTTAAATTGATGGTCAAAAAATTGGATTAATATATTGTTTTAGTAAAGATTTTTGCCACAGTCCGATTCATCAATTCCCTCTCGGGAGGGGCAGGGGTGGGTTAGTCGTGGCGCAACTGACTAACCCACCCCGCCCTATGAGCACCCCTCCCAGGAGGGGATTTTCTTAGATTGTACATAGTAGCCCCAGTAAGAGGAGAGGTCTGGACTTTATTTACGATGCTTAGGATCGTGGGTTAAATAAATTAGAGAATTAAGCTTTTTGCGGTTTGGCTGTGTAATTCCATTCTGGCAGGTAAGGATCGTGGATTAAATAACCTCGACTTTTGACCCTCACCCCCAGCCCCTCTCCCAGAGCGGGAGAGGGGAGCCGGAGTTTCTGGTTCCCCTTCTCCCTAGAGAAGGGGAACAAGATTTTGCTCCCTCTCCCTAGGGAGAGGGTTGGGGTGAGGGCGCGCAAAGTGTAAGTTATTAAATCCATGATCCTTAAACTACCTCTAAGACATCTCCAGCAAAGAGTGTTCTGGCAAAAAGG
>JANNDV010000299.1:0-10514 GCA_031387975.1 Acaryochloridaceae cyanobacterium OTE_75_metabat_521
GGATCGCCAATCCAGGTGGTAAAGCTGCCGTCTACCCACGAGCCGCTGTGGAGCTGATTGGCGGGTAACGTCTTACGGGGCGGATATTTAGCAAGGTGTTCGGAAACCGTTACCAGCTTAATGTCTTCGCGATCGCTCAGTTGGCTGTACAGGCTCTCTAAAAACGGAATGCCGTCTTTTTCATAAAATTCCCAGCAATTTTCACCATCTAGGGCAATAGTGACAAGCCAAGGCTGATCGACATCTTCGTCTTTATGTCTGGCCTGAAGGGAATGATCGATCGCCTTGAGGTGTCCAATTAAGTCCGAGGCGGCGGCTTCTGGATTCATGGCGCTATAGGTAAAGCCCACCAAATCCGAAAGACGGTGATCGCGGAAGACGATCGCCAGATCGCCCTGAGGGGTTTCTAGACGATAGGGCTGATACATTAGCTCTGGCTCATAGACGTTGCCATGCTCATCCCGATGGAAGAAGTGCTTGAGGGTCCAGCCCAGAACTGCCTCATCAGAACACAGCCACTGGAAGCCCTGCTCTGCCACATAGGGCAAGATGCTGGGGCTGACGGACTGCTCTGAGGGCCATAGGCCGCGTGGCGTACAGCCAAACCGCTCTTCGTACATCTTCCAGGCTTTCTTGAGATGACGCGGGATGTCTTCTTCCCACGTAAACCGATGCTGGGGCAACTGCATTTGGGGCACTGCTACCCGACCGGATTGGGTATCTGCCAACAGGGGCAAAATGGGGTGGGTGTAGGGCGTGGTTGTGACCTCTAGCTGTCCGCTTTCCTGCATTTTGCGATGTTGGGGCAGAATGCGGCTCAGGATTTGGCGGTGTTTGGCAATGATACGCTGGCGATCGCTCAGGCTAAAGTTACGGTCTTGCTCTAGCCACTGCGCTATTTCGGGGTCATCCCAAAACAGCGGGTCAATCCAGGCGAGATTATGCCAAGCCAGGAGGTCGCCGTAGTCTTGCATATCCCAGTTTTGGAGGCACCAAGCTTCGCCTTTGTCTTGGCGCTGGCTATAGAGCTGGGCATAGCGCGGGTGCGGGTCAATCAGGGTGTGGTGCTGGGCATCAAAGAAGTGATGAAGGGTGAATTCTTTTTGAGCCTGGGTAAACTGATCGGGCGGGGTGAGGGTTGCCGCGAGATAAGGATCGATCGCCTTGCCTGCGACGTAATCTTCAATTTGCAGCATCAGGGACGGCACAAGGTTCACTGTCTGGTGCAGTTTGGGGTATTTTTCGAGCAGGAGGATCAGGTCTAGATAATCTTTGACCCCATGCAGACGCACCCAGGGCAGATGATACTGTCCAGTAATACAGCTTTTGTAGAGGGGCTGATGTTGATGCCAAATAAATGCGACGTGGAGGGGGTAAGACATAAGCCAGTTGTAGAGCGCCTTTGCTAAGCGGGTTCAGATTCGTTACCTTTGTCCACATTAATTGTATATGAGTCGCTTCAGCATGACTTAGGTTGTGAAAGCACAACTTAAAGCCTGCGCATGGCTTCCCTTAACATTGACATTTTAGGTTTAACTCATGGCTTTAGTTCCTTGTAAAGAATGTGGGACATTGAATAGTGAACATGCAGACATTTGCTTGAGCTGTGAGTTTCCAACAAAAGGCCGCTCCAAAAAAGCGCTGTGGCGATGGGTCGCGTTTGGGCTAGCCATGATGCTAGGGGCACCCTTAGCAATATATGCCTTAGATTTGCTCAAAACGCCGCAGGCCTCTCCGAGCAAAAAGACTTAACACGCTGAATGCTTCCGCCATTGGCGTTCTTTAGCGAGATAGTGTATACAAATCAAGTTAGGCTCACATCTTGCAGTGCGTAGATCTATGACCCCAAAATCCACTTTGGATCATCGCTTTTGATAAGCTTTGGGTGTTATGCCTGTCATCTGACGAAAGACTTTTGTTAGATGAGTTTGATTTGCAAAGCCACAATCTAGAGCAATGTCGCTAATTGAAATTGCTTGCTGTTTCAGTAATTGCTTGGCTCGTCCCACACGTTGTTGCATCAAATACTGATAGGGCGCAATTCCCAATGATTGCTTGAAGGATCGGCTAAAGTGGGATTCGCTCATGCCAGTCAGGGTCGCCAAATCCAAAATCGATAAATCTTGTGTCAAATTCGCCTTCATGTAATCAATGACTCGCCCCAACTGTGATTGGGGTAAACCGTTGGCTTTGAACTCAAGTGAAGGTTTGCTGATTGCATAGTTCTGCACTAAACGAGCGGCAAGCGCTGTTCCCAATGACTCGCCATATAACCTGCCAGACATACAACCCGTTTGGATTTCCGTCTTGAGCGCGAGGGCTAATTGATGAATTACCGGATCGTCGATCGAAAACTGCGGAATCAGTTCTACTTCACGCTGCATCAATTCTTGAGTGGTTTGATTCAGCAATGTTGGACAAATCGCAATTACCGAAAATTCGATTTCTTGATCCCAGTTTGTCCAATGACTTAGAAATGCTGGGATAACATCTATGCGACCGTTGCCGTGGGCGTAGTGTTTAAATTTGCCGTCCAAACGACGCTCTGCCTGAAAGCAACTTTTGGGGTCTGTAATTACCAGTGAATGTTGTAGAAGGCCATGCTCCACCGTTTTGTGGGGAGGATGACAGTAGTGGGTGAAGGTTAACCCTTTCCATCCCGTATGATAGCTCGCTACTAGAGGTGTTTGTGGAAGCACTCGCGCTGCTTCTTCTTGGTTTGTAAGATCAAGTGCGGAGGTTGCATGATTCATGATGAGCTTTAACCCAGTCAAGATTTCACATCCCAAGCAGGATTAGGATAACTTTAGCAGGATTGGATGAGACGGCAGGTTGAGGTTAAGACTATTGTAGGGGTGTCCAAAGGCGATAGTAGCGAGCATCCCAGTAGAAGGGAGAAAATTCCTTCAGTAGCAAATTAGACACTGTCCCATCTCTTTCACTTACCTCTTATGCCAGATCAGCTTGCATCAGAAATCGAGCTGCTACGCGCAGCGTATGCAGCTTTTAACGCGCGTGACATTGATGCCGCCCTCGCCATCATGACTCCCGACGTGGCTTGGCCGAGGGCGTTCAAAGGCGGTTTTGTCCATGGGCCTGAAGAAGTCCGCGCTTACTGGACGGAGCAGTGGAGCGAGATCGATGGACACGTCGAGCCAGTTGCCTTTCACCCGGAAGATGCTGTGCACATCTTGGTAGAGGTGCATCAAGTCGTGCGTGATCTGGCCGGAGCCGTGCTTGCCGATGAGCATGTCGGCCACCGCTTCACCATTGAGCATGGCTTGATTCAAGCCATGGAAGTCTGCTCACTTTCATCGTCCGGCCTCGGTGCCTAACAACGCCCATACACACCGACCGTCGAGAGGTTATCTGTTAAGTATTTGAGGTTATCTGCGGCGGATGATGGGCAACGTTAGGCTCCAACCTCAAAAATGTCACTCTTGACCAGATAATGCAGTTGCATTACCTTTGAGATATAGTTTAGCGGATAGACTTAGAGGCCGTTATGGCTGCAACGCAAGTCCCATGCCCAGAATCTACCCTGACCGATCATTATCAGACTACGGTTCCTGATGCCGTTCGCAAAGCGCTTGGATTAAACAAGCGTGATAAAATCTCCCACGCGATCCAGCCTGATTGAACAGCATTGATATCTCGGGTTGATCAGACAGAGAGCGATCCCACCCTTGGAAAATTTCTGAATTTTCTTGCGCAAGATATTGAAGAAAATCCTCAGCACTTACAAGCAATGAGTTCTGATTTAGTAAGTCGTGTTCAGTCCTTGGTTTTTGACGTAGATCTTGATGTTGATTCACCACTCTTGGACGAGGATGAATAAGGTTGTCGGTAGATCAGCCTCTAGTCATTAACGGGTGGCATATTTTTGCCCATCCTCTTTTTCTTAATCAATTTGAAGAACTTGTGACGCAAGTTGAACATCTACGTCAAAAGTATCCTAAAGACTACAAGAAGAAAAATGCAGAAAAGCGCCTAGCTGCCATAACGAAGCTGGCCTTTGATGTTATTCCTCAAGACCCAGCTCGTAGTGATTATCGCCAAGGTACTACGCTCGGCGATGATTATAAGTACTGGTTTAGAGCTAAATTTTTTCAGCAGTACCAACTGTTTTTTCGATATCATCAAGAGAGCAAAATTATTCTAATCGCTTGGGTTAACGATGAAAACTCTAAGCGAGCTTATGATAGGAATACAGACGCTTATAAAGTTTTCAGAAAAATGCTTGAAAGTGGTCATCCTCCAGATAACTGGAATGACTTACTTAAAGAGGCAAAAAGCGAAGCTAATCGGTTGAGAAAAGTAGTCAACACAGAAATTTAGCTGCCTAGAAATTCGGGAAGCGTAGGCCATTACAGGCTGGGATTGGATTTCGGCTACGCTCAACCCTCTTACATACGAGATTTGAGGGTTGAGCGTAGCCGAAACCCGTTTTATAGACAATTATGTTTATCTACTCATCTGAAGGCATGGACAAGAGTGCCTGCACAGAAGGGTGTTCTAAATCCTGTGGTACATCAATATCCGTTAAGCAAGTTAAGAGAAAAGGGGTTAAGTTGAGCCGTTGGGCGATCGCCAAGGTCTTTTCCAAAACCTCCCCCGTACTCCAGGCAATCCCTGCAAACAGTTCAGGCACCAAGTGCTGTAGCCCAATCAGGTAGTACCCTCCATCGATCGCAGGGCCAAGCACCAGCTCATGTTGCGTTAGGGCACTAAAGCTTTGCGCTAGCAGAGTGGTGTTTAAGTCTGGACAATCAGTCCCCACAATGACCGCAGCCGTATAGCCCTTGCTGAACACAGACCTGAAAACAGAAGCCATGCGATCGCCCAAACCACCTTCAGGCTGAACGTGATAATCCACATCAGTGCCCAGCCACTCCTGCATTTGAGCTAAGGTACTGTTGCCCGTAAACCAAACTTCAATAGAGAACGCTTTTGTTTGTCTTAGCGCTCTAGCCTGTGCCAGCGTATGTTCAGCCATCCGTCGATGAAGCACCGCCGCACCCACTGCCCCTAACGCCGGAATGAGGCGGGTTTTGACTTCACCCTGTTGCGGGTAGCGGGTAAAAATAATGAGGCAGTCTTTAGACACAAATTTGTAAAAACCCTTACAAAAAACTTGAAGTGGTTATGCTTATAGATGGAGTTTCGTCACTCAACGCCGCTTTCAGCTCTTCAGGTTTACCATGAATACCTCCTCAAAACTGGCGATCGCCACCACCCTCATTCTGCTTCTCGCGCTGTTGTTTAACCCCATTGTGCTGATTGGCCCAGGGGAGCGTGGAGTCATAACCCACTTTGGTGCAGTAGAGCTTACGCCACTCTCAGAGGGGATTCATCTGGTGGTGCCCGTGCGAGATCGCGTCACACTGCTCGATGTGAAGGTGCAAAAGCATGAGGTGCCTGCCAAGGGTTCGACGAAAGATCTTCAGGACTTAAAAGCGGTGTTTGCCGTCAACTTTGCCCTTAAGCCAGATATTGTCGCCCGCACCTTTCAGCAGCAGGGCAACCTCAGCGAGATTGTCGAGCGCATTGTGGCACCCCAAACTCAGGAGGCATTCAAAACGGCAGTCGCGCAGTTTACAGCCGAAGAATCTACCGTCAAACGACCCGAACTCAAGGATAGCTTTGACCAGATTTTGGGCGATCGCCTCAACAAGTACGGCATTGAGGTTTATGACACCAGCGTGGTAGATATCCAGTTTTCGGTCGAGTTTGCCCAAGCCGTTGAAAGCAAGCAGGTGGCTGAGCAAGAATCTCAGCGGGCGGTCTATATTGCCCAAAAGGCAGAGCAAGAGGCACAGGGTCGCATTAATCAAGCCACAGGAGAAGCCGAAGCGCAGCGATTGC
The DNA here is from genome assembly GCA_031387975.1 of Acaryochloridaceae cyanobacterium OTE_75_metabat_521. Taxonomy (GTDB): domain Bacteria; phylum Cyanobacteriota; class Cyanobacteriia; order Thermosynechococcales; family Thermosynechococcaceae; genus JAAURS01. The sequence goes on from JANNDV010000299.1 coordinate 5,866, forward strand.
TTCAGCAGTCCCTTGATCCCAATATTCTCCGCAAACAGGAGCTGGATAATCAGCGATTGGCGATCGAGAAATGGAATGGTCAGCTGCCCAATGTTAATTCTGGCGCAGTCCCGTTTCTCAGCCTTAAGCCTCAGGAAGAAGGCATCGATTCAAAAGCACCCTTGCGTAAATTCCCCACTTAGAGCTGAAATGCACCTTTTGCGCGCTCAATATGAGTGATGTTTACAAAACTTGACAAGTGCAGCACTACGTCATAATTTGAGATCACAGGGGTTTTTTATTCCTGAAGTCAAAGCAACATCAGTTTTTCATCCTATAAAGTTGGGGATTAAAGCCTATGCCATTTACCATTGATTCTGCACGCGGTATCTTTCCAGGAACCTTAGCCGCTGATGCTGTTCCAGCAACAATCGCTCGCTTTATTCAACTCAGCGATGAAGACCAACTTGCTTTAATTTGGTTTGCATACACCGAAATGGGCACAACCATCACCATTGCTGCTCCTGGCGCAGCAAACATGATTTTGGCTGAGCGAACCATGAATGAAATTAAAGCACTGTCGTTTGCTGAGCAAACAAAGGTCATGTGTGACCTTGCAAATCGGGCTGATACGCCCATTTGCCGTGCCTATGCATCTTGGAGCGTTAACATTAAGCTCGGTTTTTGGTATCAACTCGGTCAGTGGATGGAGCAGGGAACCGTTGCGCCCATTCCCGAAAGCTACAAGCTGTCTGCGAACGCAGCAGCAGTGCTACAGGCAATTCGAGGGCTAGAACCCGGTCAGCAGATTACCGTTCTACGCAATGCGGTTGTCGATATGGGCTACGACACCGCTAAGATGGGCGCCTTTACCAGAGTGTCTGAACCCATTGCTATTCCAGTTGCGGCAGCTACGCGCACCTCAGTTTCGATTGAAGGTGTTACAAACGAGACGGTGCTTAGCTACATCAACAACATGAATGCCAATGACTTTGATGCAGTCATAGACCTATTTGCAGCTGACGGTGCGCTACAGCCTCCGTTCCAACGGCCTATCGTAGGACGTGACAACGTTTTTAGATATTTGCGAGAAGATTGCCAAAACCTGAAGCTCTTACCTGAGCGGGGTGTTGTTGAACCCACCGATGATGGGTTCAATCAAATTAAAGTGACCGGCAAAGTCCAAACGCCTTGGTTTGGTGCGGGTGTCGGTATGAACATGGCATGGCGATTTTTGCTCAATCCTGATGGCAAAATTTTCTTTGTTGCCATTGACCTTTTGGCCTCTCCTAAAGAGCTGTTAAATTTCGCTCGTTAGTAGAACAGACTTTTTCAGTGAGCGTTGGGGCAATCTAAATTTGCTCCAACGCGCTCTCGATGACATAAACTGCGTCGGTAAGTCTCAACCAAAAATTCAAAATATAAAAAACCAAGTTTAGAAATTAGGCTAGACAATGCTAGGAATTGAGACTGATTGGTCTGAGACAGAAAAACAGGTCGCTCAAACAGCTTTTAAGCAAGCTTACAACCGAGAGACCGAGACTTTAGTGAGCGAAATCCGTGAGAAGGCGGTATCAATCACAGAAATTCAAGATATCTGGATGCTACATGACTTTTTGAGTGCAAGAAGACATGAAATCGACGGCAAATACGAAGATAGCTATTCAGCGTTCATTTTTGTCTTTGCCAGATTAGTAAAAGAAAACTGGCTCACTTTAGAAGAACTATCGGGGTTACAAGCAGACAAACGTGCAAAGATTGCAGCGCTTTCACGAATGTAATCTGTCAAGTTTCCGACGTATTTGATCGCCAAATGTATCTCCTCAACTTAGCATCTGCTGTATAAACGCCAGAGAAATCATTCTTTTCGATTTCTCTGTCTACGGCTGTACTTTTTTTACTTCGCCCTAAAGACTAAACTATAGACAGCGCATTGAGAGCCAATCTATGGTTAGTGCCCCTCCCGTTTATTTACCTCAAAGCTTTACCATCACAGACGACCAGTTCTGGGAACTGTCAAGGACTAACCCTGAGTTGCGGCTGGAACGGACTGCAAATGGAGAACTGATTGTAATGCCACCCACCGGAAGTGAAGGCGGTAGTCATAACGCTGAAGTCACGACGGATATCGTCATCTGGAACCGCAAAACCCAATTGGGCAAAGTTTTTGATTCATCCACAGGCTTCAAATTGCCCAATGGCGCAACGCGAGCGCCTGATACGGCCTGGATTGCTAACGAACGCTGGAACGCCCTTACCCCAGCACAACGCAAGCGATTTGCGCCGATTTGTCCTGATTTTGTATTAGAGCTGGTCTCTGAATCTGATGATGTGGAGACACTCCGCCAGAAAATGCAGGAATATATCGAGAATGGCTGTCGGCTAGGCTGGTTGATTATTCCGGCAGCACAGCAAGCCGAGATTTATAGAGGCGATAGCTCCGCACCAAGAGTCCGCCCCGTAGAAGTATTGCAGTCTCCTACGTCTCTATCAGGGGAAGACGTATTGCCTGGGTTTGTCCTGAACTTAGCAGCCATCTTGAGAGCAACTTAATTTTGGCTTAAGCAAAACGCAGCAGTCAAACACATTGCAAAATTGAATTAAACCCTTTGGTGTGAGAACAACGCTGGTACAATAGTGATCCAGGCGGCTGTCTAAGCACACCGAGCAGCATTCTGTTGGCTACATCGGTTCACCAAGGCTTGCGGCAGTACGATTATCAATTGTGTTTGTAGACCCATCTTGGAAGGACGAACGATGTTAGTTGCCGGAATGTTTGATTTTCTGAATGTATTTTCGACCATTAACTTTGAAGTCATTTTTCAGCTCACCATGCTGGCAATGATTGTGATTGCTGGCCCTGCCGTTGTATTTCTGCTAGCATTTCGCGGCGGCAACCTCTAAGGTAGCGTCGCTAGCCGTTGGGCTGGGCAATTGTACCAGCGCTGAAGTCGCTGAAGTTCCTGTTCTAGAGAGGCTGTTTCGCCAAAACTAGGGCAGGAATATTTTATGTCTCGAAGTGCCGCAATTAAGGTACTCGGCGCAACCCACCACTGCTGCCCTAAATCGAGCAGGTTGAGAGGGGCGTCAGGGTTTTTGACAATTTCAAAGGATAATTGCGATCGCAGTGTTCCCGCATCGGGCAGCTTAGGCAGGCCATTGCGAACATAGACGGCATCGGGTTTGGCTAAGGCCAGCAGCCAGCGCAGATGCGTCCAAGAGGGCGGCAGTGTCCACAGCAAAACTGTGGCACATTGACCGCGCGGGCGATCATAGGTGAGTTCACCTACCAAAGATTGGGCAGACACATAAGGGCGCTGATAGCCATAAAGTAAAGCATTGCCTAAAAGCTGAGGCATCACCGCTTCTAGCGTTTTTAACGGATGCCAGCTAATGGCTGAAATATTGACTTTAGGCGGCTCTGGACACTTTAGCTTCGGCTCAATGTCGGGCAGTAAAGACGATCGCCCCACCACCGCAGCTTTTTCACTCAAAACTGGTTTAGGTTCTGCTTTTTGAAGCAAAGTTGCGGCGGCAGATAAATCGGCAGGACGCACACCCATCAGCTCTAGCTCTAGCGCGGTTTGACCGTTCCAGGTATTTTCTCGCAGGCGATAGGCCACATCAATGCGCTCAGGCAGCGGAAAGTATTCTGCCCAGCGCCAGGCGATCGCCGTAAAGGCGGTGCCGCCGCCATCTTGGGTTTCGATGTCTTGGCTCAAGGTCACTTTGAGGTGGCTCTGCCCCACAATGCGCTGGTCTAAAACCTTCACATTCGCGCTCCAAAACACAGGCTCTGGGTTGCCAATCCCGCAGGGCTGGAGCCGATCCATCTGCTGATAGAGCGCTTGGGTAATATCCGTAAACCTGGCCAGAACATCTATACTCACCAGGGGCTTGAGATGTTCTGGCTTAAGGTGCTGGTGAGCAAACTCGCTAAGACGCGATCGCAGTAACTCCAAGTTCTCTACCGCCAGCGTAAAGCCCCCTGCGGCGCGATGCCCCCCAAACCGACCCAGCAGATCGCCACAGAAATGCAGGGCTTCAAATACATCAAACTCAGGAATACTGCGGGCAGAACCGCGAATCAGGGTCTGGGTGTCGTCTTCGTAGGTGCCAATAAACACCGGAACGCCGAAGCGCTCCACCAGCCGAGAGGCCACAATACCAATGACCCCATGATGCCAGTCGGGTTCGATGATGACCAATACTCGATGAACCAAAGGATCAAGGCTGCCGTCAGTGTTTTGCTCGACTAGGGCGATCGCCGCCTGCTCAATCTCTCGGCACATCTGCTGCCGCTGCTGGTTTGCTAGCTCACATTCAGCCGCGCGGGTCTGGGCAATGTCTTTATCATCGGTCGTCAGTAGCTCAATCACCGTTTGCGGATCGCCAATGCGACCCACGGCATTAATGCGTGGGCCTAGGCGAAAGCCAATGGTTTCAGGCTTGAATGCCTGTTTAGACCCCGAAGAACTACCGGAGACTTCAATCAGTGCCTTAACGCCAGCAAATTCAGAAGAGGGCAAACGCTTAAGTCCACGCTGGAGCCAGCGGCGGTTTACGCCAATGAGGGGGGCAAGATCGGCGATCGTGCCTAGGGTAAAAAGTTCTAAAAGTGGGGTCACAAGCTGTTGGGTTTGACCCATCTGCTGCGCTAAGGCCACTGC
>JANNDV010000097.1:0-6524 GCA_031387975.1 Acaryochloridaceae cyanobacterium OTE_75_metabat_521
GAAACACATGGGGCTGTCCCGGCTTCGACGTTTTAGTGAACGTAGCCTCGTGATTCAGGCCGAGAGTGAGTTACCTCTCGTAAATCAATGACTCAAACAAAACGTAAATGCGAACAACATCGTTCCTTTCGCTCGTAAGACGGTACTAGCTACCGCCTAAAAACCTTTCCGGTTTTTGAGCATCTTTAGTTTGACTCCGTTAAAGATTAAAGATTTAACCCCCAACGGATTGCTCTAACGATTTATCTCTGGTTAGATCGTTGGCTAAGACAATACCAGAGAATCCTATCGTCTGGGATAATTGATGATCCTTGCTCTTAGGGTATAAGAGCTAAGCCTGTGAACGAATGGGGAGCAAATAACTAGGGCGGACACGGGTTCGACTCCCGTCAGCTCCACTTTTATATAACTCAATGACATCTAAACGATGTCTAGCAAACCCTCTCTAATAGAGGGTTTTTTCTTTTGAAAATTAACGTAAAAGTTTTTATTAAAGGAACACATAGGCTAATATTATCCTTCAATTAGTTAGTGTCCTGAGTTTTTCGCCATAGCGGTCAAACTGTGAAAAGGTCTGAGAAACAAGGATTCAGGCCAACAGACAATGGACATCATCACACGCAAAGCGCAAATATTGAGAGTTCAGACCCAAAGCCCATACCCAGAATTGAGCGAAGCCTTACAGGAAAAACTGAATACAGAGGTTTTAGGTGTAACGAAAAGCTTACTAGAAGCGGCTTTATGCGAAGAATTACAAGAGCATCTCAATCAGCTTACGGGAGAACGCCCCCGTCGCTCCGGCTACTTCAAACGGGTACTCGATAGCGAACACGGGCGCATTGAGTCATTATCTGTCCCAAAGCTGCGCCATAGTAATGGACAAAGAGACTGGCAAATCTTGCAACGCTATCAACGCGGACTCGGAAGTGTATTGAACTTTTGTCTATGCCTGTATGTGATGGGATTGTCTCTGCGAGACCTACAAGAAGCCCTTTACCCAATACTGGGCGAAGTATTATCAGTCAATGCCATCAACCGAATCACAGAAGTCGCGCAACAACAGATGAATCAACGGCGCACGGCAATCATCACGACTGCTCCCATCATTCTGAAGAGTGGATGGTGTTTGGGTGAAGATTCAATACACCACAGAAGAAACCTTTGAAGACCAGGCCGGACATCTGCGCACCCTACGCCAAGCCCAAGAACGGGTTGTTTTAGCGGCAATGGCAATTTACCCAGATGGTATCCGTGAAATCTTGCACTATGAGATTGCCCAGAGTGAATCTCAAGCAGCGTGGGACGCATTTTTTAAGAACTTACAAGAACGAGGATTAAATCTCGACGGGGTTGAGATCGTTGTCAGCGATGGCACCAATGGGTTGCCTGCTGTGCTCAAAACCTGGGTACCTCAAGGGCAACATCAACTGTGCATCACCCATAAAGTCAGAGCGATGTTGCGCCATCTAGACTATGAAGCGTTATCCACCCAAGATGAACACGGGCAGGCTTTATCACCCGCCGATGCAAAGAAACTGCGCTATGGCCAGATCAAAACGGATGCCTATGACATCTATAAAACCGATGACTGGATGGACGCGATTGAGCGATTGGTGACGTTTGTGGAGACTTGGCAGTCTATTGAACCCAACGCTATCCGAACCTTCTTAAAAGATATTGCTTTAACGTTTAGCTTCTATGATTTGGATCAATCCCTGTATCCACTGGTTCGAACGACCAATGCCCTCGAACGACTGTTCCGTGAGTTTAGAACCAAGTCTGATGAAATTGGCGCGTTTCCCAATGAAGATAGTTGTTTAACCGTTTTTTTCTTGGTTATGCAGCGTGACCATGCCAAGCATGACCGCCTCAACAGTGTGGCGAAAAACTAGGGACACTAACTAGATAAGCTTGGTAATAACCATTCCGATGTCGCTAACAGCTATTTCAATCTGGGTAGCCCATACCATCAACAAGGCCAATATCAAAAAGCAAAATCTCTGTATCTACCTGCCCTGCATATCTATGAACAGCGATTAGGCAAAACTCACCCCAATACCCAAACCCTACTAAGCTGGTTCAACAATCTTCCTGAAGACACGGAAGCCTTACCCCTGGAAGATCTGGGATTGTGACTTGACCCGATGAACTTACAAAACTCCTGGAGTTACCGAAAGTCTAAGTTGGGTGAGCGGAGCCGAACCCAACACCACGATTTGTGCTGGGATTCGACTCCGCTCACCCAGCGATGCAAAGGATGAGGCATTTTTGGCGCTCCATGCGCTCCTTAAGCCGGAGCAGCCGATCGCAAGCAATCGATGAACCGCAGTAAATGCGATCGCCTCCTACGCTGGGTTATGAGCGGGGCGAACCGTCAATCAAAATATGTCTTTGAGCGCTTGGAATCTATCGATTCGCTACAATAAAACCACCCTTGCAGCCTCAAGTGCCCTATGACTATACCCACCAATATGCGTCAGCACGCACAAGAATTAATCACACAAATCCCTGGCTCGTCCCTGCCTCAAGTGGTGGCAATCTTAGAAGAATTATGCCGCAGTGTCGATCCCACTCCCCAAACTTTACCAGAACAGCAGCAAGAACAAGCTCTACTGCAAAAAAATTCAACAGAAACTTGCCCCTGAAGAACAAACTCGCTTAGTGTATCTGCGCCAGCAAAACGAGCGTGAAGTTATCACAGAGCCAGAGCACTAAGAATTGGTATACATTGATCGCATCGAACAGCAAGATGCCGAACGCGCAGAAGCTTTAATTCAATTAGCCCAAATCCGAAAGGTCGATCTCAAAAGTCTGATGGCTCAATACTTGCCTGCTTCTAACGCCGTCTAATGTCAACTGATCGCGTTTCAGGCGCGTTTCAGGCGCGCTTAGGCGCATTGTCGCTGCACGGGCAAACGGATACTGCGAATATTGTCGGTGCCCTGAAAACTTTGCCACAGAGAGCTTCACCGTCGAACACATCAGTCCACGCCAAGCAGGCGGCGCAACAGTTCTAGAGAATCTGGCTTGGAGCTGCTTCGGCTGCAATGGTCATAAACATGCCAAAATTCAGGGTATCGACCCAGAAACGAGTATTCCCAGTCCGTTGTTCCACCCCCGCCAACAAACCTGGATCGATCATTTTGGCTGGAATAAAGACTTCTCTCAAATTATTGGCAAAACCCCTTGCGGTCGAGCAACAGTTGCAGCAGTGCACTTAAACAGAACAGGCATCATAAATCTAAGACGATTACTCGCCAGTGCGGGGCTACATCCACCCCTTTAGATGCATTACTGCTAACCAGCGCCGAAGATTGAGACAAAATGCACCCCAGTCATCACTCTCGCGAGACGATCACAAACTTGTTGTCTCAGCAAGCAGTCTGATATAAGATAGAAAAGCCTCAATTCAAGGGCGAGTGGCGGAATGGTAGACGCACCACACTCAAAATGTGGCGACTTCGGTCGTGGGAGTTCGAGTCTCCCCTCGCCCATTTGTTAAAGAACAGGCAGACTGTTGGGTAGAGTGTTTACAAGCCCAACGGTCGCCCTGTAGCTTAGCAACGCATGAATTCTTTGTTACTTAAATCCCCGCTACAGTCTTCGGCTTTATCCCCCCAACACTGGCCGTTTAGTTTGGACTGGATTCCAACGACGGCTTATTTGGTGGGGGGATGTGTGCGCGATGCGCTTCTAGAATATACATCGCCCTACCTAGACCTCGATTTTGTAATGCCGCAAGATTCCATCCAGACCGCCCAGGCGATCGCCCGTCACTACAAGGCGGGGTTTGTGGTGCTAGATGCCGAGCGTCAGATTGCACGGGTGGTATTTGACCACGCCACGGCAGATTTCGCGCTTCAGGTGGGCAGTAGCTTAGTTGAAGACCTAGAGCGGCGGGACTTTACCGTCAATGCGATCGCCTATTCGCCCCATACCCAAACCCTGGTAGACCCCCTAGGCGGACAGAAGGATTTAGCAAAGCGAACGCTGCGGATGGTGTCGGCAGAAAACCTTAAGGACGACCCGCTGCGGCTCTTGCGCGCCTACCGTCAGGCCGCGCAGCTTAATTTTTCGGTCGATGCCGAGACACGGCTTCAGCTTCATGCCTTGGCTCCGCTGCTTTCTAAAGTGGCTGCCGAGCGGATTCGGGTGGAGCTGAGCTATTTGCTGAGCCACGCCAAGGGCACGCTATGGCTGACCGATCTTTGGCAGGATGGGCTACTGCGCTCCTCCTTTTCCCATGCCACGGCAGATGGTCTGGCGCTGATTGGGCACATGGATCAGGCAGAAGCCGAAGTAACGGCGCGTTGGTCGCAGTTAGAGGTGCTGCTGCACCGTACCCTCAGCGATCGCCCCAAGAGTGGCGAGGGGGTACGGCGCACCCTGTTTACCACGGCAAAGCTGGTGGGCTTGGTGAATCCAGATCTACAGATTGCCAAGCAAACGCTCCAGGCCATGAAGTACAGCAAAGCCGAAATTAACCTGGTGCTGACGGTACTTCAAGGCTTAAGCCAGCTCCGGCAAGATTTGAGCCAGGGTTCCCTCAGTCGTCGCCAGCAGTATGTGCTGTTTCGACTGGTGCGGGATGCGTTTCCGGCGGTGGCGGTGGTGGCGATCGCCGCAGGTATCCCCCTCGCCGATATTGCGCCTTTGGTAGATGAGTTTTTGAACGGGGACAGTGCGATCGCCCACCCCACCCCACTGGTGTCTGGACAAGTCTTAATGAGTACCCTATCTTTAACTTCCGGGCCTTTAGTGGGGCAGCTTTTAGCCGCGCTAGAGTTAGCCCACGCCGAGGGGGCGATCGCCACCGCCGCCGAGGCGATTCAGATGGCGCAAAATATTGTTTATTCAGGGCATAGGTAACTCTCCATGGCACGCATCGTTCAGAAATACGGTGGCACTTCTGTTGGCTCGGCGGAGCGCATTAAGGCTGTTGCCGAACGGGTTAAGGCCACGGTCGATGCAGGTCACTCCCTGGTGGTAGTGGTATCTGCAATGGCGAAAACCACCGATGGACTGGTGCAGCTTGCCCATGAAGTCTCTGAAAACCCCTCCCGCCGCGAGATGGATATGCTGCTCTCGACGGGGGAGCAGGTGACGATCGCCCTTTTAAGCATGGCAATACAAAACCTAGGACAGCCTGCCATCTCTCTCACAGGGGCGCAGGTGGGCATTGTGACTGAAGCCGCCCACACCCGCGCCCGCATTTTGGGCATTGAAACCGGGCGGATGGAGCGTCACCTTGCCGAAGGAAAGGTTGTGGTGGTTGCGGGGTTTCAGGGCATCATTAACTCCGCAGACTTGGAAGTCACAACCCTCGGTCGAGGCGGCTCAGATACGTCTGCTGTCGCGCTGGCAGCGGCACTAAAAGCAGACCTGTGCGAAATTTATACCGATGTGCCTGGGGTGCTCACCACCGATCCGCGCCTTGTCGAAACTGCCAGTCTGCTAAAAGAAATTACCTGCGATGAAATGCTAGAGCTTGCCAGCCTAGGGGCTAAAGTTCTGCATCCGCGCGCGGTTGAAATTGCCCGAAATTATGGCGTACAGATGGTGGTGCGCTCAAGTTGGAGCGATGAACCAGGTACAAAAATTGTTGCGCCCGATATTGCGCCCCGTCCGCTCCAAAACTTAGAGCTAGGCCATCCTGTAGACGGCGTGCGCTTTGACTTAGACCAATCCAAAGTAGCGCTGCTGCGAGTGGAAGATCGACCTGGCATTGCCGCCCATCTGTTTGGGGTATTGGCGAAACAGCAGGTGAATGTTGACCTCATTATTCAGTCCATTCATGACGGCAACACCAACGATATTGCCTTTACGGTCGATCATGCGTCGCTCAATCAAGCCGAGGCGGTTTCAACAGCCTTTGGCCCCATGCTGCAAAAACAGCGGGGCGACAGCCTGGATCAAACGGAAGTAATGATAGACCGCGAGATCGCCAAAATTAGCATTGTGGGCGCTGGCATGATTGGCAGACCCGGCATTGCGGCGCAGATGTTTCGCACCTTAGCCGATGCCAACATCAACCTTCAGATGATTTCGACTTCGGAAGTGAATGTGAGCTGTACGATTGCTAAAAAAGACTGCGATCGCGCCATTGCAGAACTCTGCACCCAGTTTGAGGTCGAGAGTTCCCCTGCCCAAACGTTTATCGACCCTAACTGGCCTGCGGTGCGCGGCGTTGCCCTAGATTTAAAGCAGGCGCGACTGGCAATCCGTAACGTAACCGATCGCCCAGGGATGGCGGCGCACATTTTCCAGAAGCTGGCGGCGGCAAATATTAGCGTGGATATGATTATTCAGTCCCAGCGATCGCGCGCTACCCACGGCGTAATGACCCGCGACATTGCCTTTACCGTCCCGCAAATCGATCTGGCATCGGCAAAGACGCTCTTAGAAGAAATAAGCCGTGAGATGGAAGGGGCTGAAATTACGGCAGATTCTGAAATTGCTAAGGTGAGCATTGTAGGGATGGGGATGCTCGGTCGTCCAGGCGTGGCGGCGCAAATGTTTGAGGC
>JANNDV010000090.1:0-27221 GCA_031387975.1 Acaryochloridaceae cyanobacterium OTE_75_metabat_521
CAATGGCGAAAGCCTCCGCGCCCCTGAAGTTTCGATGGGCACCCTTACGTCGGATGACATTCTGAAGCAGCTTGACACCGGACTGTATCTCTCGAACCTGCACTATTTGAATTGGAGCGATCGCCCCAGCGGACGCATCACGGGTATGACGCGCTATGCATGTTTCTGGGTGGAAGGTGGCGAGATTGTGGCACCCATCAAAGACCTACGCTTTGACGATAGCCTGTATGCATTTTTGGGCGAGAACTTAGAAGCAGTGACAGATTTTCAGGCGTTTGTAGCGGATGTGGATACTTATGGGGGGCGATCGTTGGGTGGTGCTCAGGTGCCCGGAATGCTCATTCGAGACTTCACGTTTACACTTTAGCGGATGGCAGTCGTTTTACGAACCTGATACAGCTTAATTTCTAACAGTTGAAACGGAACCGCTAGCGCTGCCAAAAATTTTTGCTCAACAGCATCTAGCGCTGCTTTTGGGATGGCCTGCTGCTGCTCAACCGTCGTCCAGTAAATCGCAATCATTACTTCGCTGAAGTCATCTGGGCTAATCCAAACTTCTTTGCGCAGAAAACCTGGATATTGCCTTAGAAAAGAAGTCCAGATTTCATCGTCTGTTTGCACAAACGTTTCTCGGTATTCTGGCGCGATTTTGAGCCGTAGCCACTCTACAATCATGGGGCATCAAACCAATGCTGCCAGACCGACCATTCTTGAATTAGATCAGCAATTTCTGCATATCCCTCTGCACCAGGATGTGATCCATCGCCTACCATCACCGCCTCATGCCAAGATTTAGATTGACTTAAGGGCGTGAAGATATCTAGATAAGGAATCTTTAACTCCCAACACGTCAACCCAAAATCTTCACAAAGTTTTTTAGTCAGGGTATTTTGCTTAGGGTCAGCAATAGGAGGCGGACTAATCATTAAAACAGGATATTGTTGGTTTGCAGTTGTAAGAATCCGACGGCAGTGTCTGAGCGAATCAATTGGATAAACTCGCTGTTGTCCATCTTCCCAGGTTGTATCGTTAGTGCTAAAGGAAAAGACAACGCGGTTATCGCAGCCGACGGGAAGTCGAACCGATGTTTCCTGCTCCCATCGTTTCCAAATATCAATACTTGTGTCTCGACGAACGCCTAAATTATAGTGAGTGACGGCTAAGCCTTGCGCTGCCAAACCCATGCATAATCGACCTGTCCAACCTAAGTAAGTGCGATCGCCCGTGCCGTTGACAAAGGAATCTCCTACAAAACAAATGCGAATATCTTGACTCATGCTGTCCATAGCGCCTACAGTCATCCGTGACTATGACAAAACCCACTGTACCGAAGTTCTTTAAATTCGGGTTATGGCTGCTGCCGTTGCCCTGCGTTGCCATCCCCCTTTGGGCAATGATGCGACCTGCGCAAAACTATACCGTCACCCCAGTTCCGTTTGCCTCTTCTAGCCCAACCGTTTCGGTCTTTCCTTTTTTGAGCGTTCGCCCTAGTGCTACACCCCAAGCGGCCTTACCGATACCCCAGCTAGCCATACCTACCAAGCCCTCATCAGCGAAACAAGCAGTTCTCTCGAAAGCCGAGCTAGCGCGTCGCAGTCAATTGGCGCTCTCGACACTCAATCCCAATGTAGATTCCTCCGTTGAGATACATGTGGCACTTGCCAGTGGCACAACCGCTCTCAACATTGCCGTCTCTGGCAGCGGCAAACTATTTGATCAAAGCGGTCAGCCTTTACAAAACCTAACGGCCTCTCAACCCTATTTGGTTCAGGCAGATGCCCAGAGCATGACGATTGGCGGTAAACCAGCACCCAGAATTACTTGGGTTGTACCAGATCAAGGGAGCCTTGTGTATGTTGGCGATCGCGGCTATCGTGGCACGCTGTTACTGGTGGCAGATAGTGGCAAACTGTGGGCGGTGAACTATGTCAACCTCAGGCTATATCTTTACAGCGTAGTGGGGGCGGAAGTATCCCCCAGTTGGCCGATGGCGGCGCTCAAGGCTCAGGCGATCGCCGCTCGATCCTATGCTTTGACCTACTACTTTAAGCCTGCTAATAAGCTGTACCACCTTGGTTCAGATGAATATTACCAGGTCTATAAAGGCGTTGAATCAGAAGCCAACGCTACGCGGACTGCCGTTGACCAAACCGCAGGGTCTTTTGTGAGCTATCGCGGCGGCATTGTGGAATCGCTCTATGCTGCTTCTGATGATATTGTTTCAGATGCGTTTCAGGGGCATGGCATGAGCCAACTTGGGGCACTCAAACTGGCGGGGCAAGGCTATACCTATGAGCAGATTCTTAAGAACTACTACCCTAAAACGGGCGTAGGTCGTATTGAAATTGACCAAGAATAGGCTGCTGACATGAATAATCCAGAATGGTAACTTGGATTAAGGCACAAAACCCAATTTCTAAACAATGGACGGCATCAAAGGATTAGGAGTATTCCAGTTTTCGCAATTATTTACGGGAAGGGAAGTATGGCGTGATTTAGGGGGCAGATACTTCGCTTGAGATGGAAAATGAGTTTGAGTGAATTATTGTGAGGTACGGGTTTCATTCCCCAACCGCCTTAAATCGCCTGAAATTTTATTTCCACTAAGTTGAGCCATTACGATTAATCAATTGTTTGAAGGATTCTAGATTTTTTAGGCTCTCTAAATCTGGGTCGTTGAAAGCTTGATTCAGTAAAGAACGCTTTCCGGCATTAAGGACTTCTGTTAAGGACTGAATTGCTAAATCTGGTTTGCCCTGCAAGGCATAACAGCACGCCTTATTATAGTGGGCATCTGCTTCAGCATACTTAAGCTGGATGCAGTGATCGAAGGTTGCGATCGCCTGATCATATTCTTTTAAATAAAAATAATTTCGGCCTTTATTAAACCATAAGGATAATTCTTGTGGATAAAGCTGCTGAGCGGCTTCTAAAACCTTAAGGGCTTCTTTTCTGAGATGGAGCGACTCTAAACGAGTTGCTTTTGTTTTCCATTCAGCGATATTTTTAGGGGTATAGCGTAGCGCCTTTTGATAGCTTTGCTGTGCTTCATCGACTCGCCCAAGTTTTTCTAGCGTCATGCCATGCTCATTCCAGTTTTCTGTATCATTGGGCTGATACTTTAAGACTCGCTCAAAGTCAGACAGTGCCGCTGCATAGTTTTGGAGTTGGAACGAGAGCCGACCGCGATCGCGCCAGTTATCGAGATCTGACGGACGATTTTTTATACTTTCACCATAGGCTACAACTGCCTCTTGAGGGCGATCTAAACACTTTAAAACCCTAGCTTTATTCGTCCAGATTTCGCTGTTGCTTGGCTGATGTTTTAGCGCCCGATCATAGGCTACGAGCGCCTGATCGTATTGCTGAAGATTGTGACAACAAATGCCACGATTATGCCAAAGATCAGGATCTGTAGACTGGGTCTTGAGGGCTTCGTCATAGCTGGAGATCGCCCCTTCATACTGCTTTAGAACCTGAAGTGTATCGCCTTTATGTCGCCAAATATCTGGGGTTGCTTGCCCAGATTGAATCAGACGATTATAGGCCGCAAGGTTAATATTGAGATCGGCATTTTCGGTGGGTTTATTAAACGTACCGCCCAGCACCTTGCGAAAAATCAGCGCCCCAATGAGCAACACAATAAAAATGACTTTGCTCGGCTGGGCAAAGGCTATGTAGGCAAACCTCACCTTATCGGAGGGAATCCCTAAAACCTGACTCATGCCGTTGACCAATGCCCAAAACCCTTGATTGGCCTCAGGCACTGTCCACAGAATGCCAAAGAGTACCAAGTAGCCATAGCGCCCCCAGCGCCGGACGGTTTGCTGAACGGGCTGAGGGAGCCAAGGTTCTAAAATGCCAAATCCATCAAAGGAGGGAACCGGAAATAGGTTAAAACACAATGCCGCCACTTGATAGGATGCCAGCAGCGCCAGCGCATACCAAAACCAATGCTCCTCCGTCGCCCAACCGAGGCGGAAAGGTAGTGCAAGGGCGATCGCCACTATCCCCGTCATAAAAGGGCCAGCCGCTGATACCGCACTATTCCACCCTCGGCTGCGCAGCAGGGTGTGGTTGATATAAACCGCAGCGCCGGGTAAGGCAATACCGCCCAACACTAAAAACACAACGGGCAGCGCCAAGCTGTAGCCAATATCGGTATATTTCAGCGGGTTAAGGGTGAGATAGCCTTTGTCTTTGACGGTGGTATCGCCACCCCAATAGGCCACAATGGCATGACCAAACTCATGCAGACACACCGACACAATCCAGCCTAGGATGACGGCGATCGCCAGCAAGTATCCATCGGTCTGCCCCAAAAAGCCAGCGCTAGAGTTTGTAATGGTATCGCTCAATGGTAGGGTTCGCTGATTGCTATCCACTGCGCTCATCAGTAGAGGCATGATTTTGGCAATGGATATAATCGTCGTCATGCTGGCACTGTCCTCTGGGGTCTACGAATGGATCTAACTCAAAGGTCTTCTCTTTAGTCTGCCCGAAGCGCTACGAATAATAAGTGGATTGCCCAGCCCAAGGTTGCCATACCCCCACCCTCTTGAGCGATGATAGAAAAATTCTAATTTTAATGAGACGGACATGACCAGCATTCAAGCGCAGCTCACCCAAGATTTAGCCGATGTGAGCTGGAAAGATATCATCCCGCACTGTCAGCGAGATGCGGTCATTGTGGTGTACGAAGGGTTAGATATTGTTGAGGTGGGTGTGGCGATCGCCCAGGATAACATCGCTCAAGTACAGGCCTGGGTAGAAGAGCAGCTTTTGCAAAAGCCTACGGCACAGCAGCTTAGCCTTTGGAATCAGTTTCCGGAACAGCCCTTCAGCGTTTTAATTGTGCAACCCTATGTTCTCATCAGCGCTCCATTATTAAAGTCGTCGTCAAACCCTTAAGTGAAGTAACCAACATTTACTTCACTTAAGAACGCGGGCTTCCCAGTTCAACCGCGACAGCCTTGGCAGTAGTAGACTTACGCCCATAACGCTCTTAGGCTCAGCGTGATAGATGCGGTTTCTAAAAATTTTCTTCGATGCTTTTAACTCGGCAGCTTTTTTGCAGGGTTGAAGGATTAGTCTGGTAGAGATTCGAGGAAACCCGTATGTCGCGACATTTAGAAAGACTCCTTCAACTAGATACGCTAATCCGCTCAAGCCAACGTCATACAGTAGATAGCTTAGCTAAAGCTGTGGAGAGAAGCGATCGCACGGTACGAAATGACCTGGCTTTTCTACGCGATCGCTATCACGCGCCTTTGCTCTACAAAAAGGCGAAGGGGTTTCACTACACTGACCCAGATTGGCGGTTGCCGAGCATTACGCTGAGCCAAGGGGAACTATTTGCGCTGACGTTGGGGGCGCGTATGTTAGAGAGCTATGCGAGTTCTGCCTATGCACAGGAGTTGCGGGGGGCGATCTCCCGTTTAGCCGAACGCCTGCCAGAGCAAAGCTGGGTAGATTTACAGCAGTTGGCGAATGAAAACGTGTTGTTTCGGGTGGGGGCGCAGCTCGATCTAGATCCTGATGTGTGGCAAGTGCTGGAGACAGCTTGTCAATTGAAGCAGCGGGTGTTGATGCGCTATTACACGGCGGGGCGCAATGAGGAGACGGAACGCACGCTTGACCCCTATCTGCTGCACTTTACGCGCAATAACCCTTATGTGACAGGCTTTTGCCACCGGCGGCAGGCCATTTTGTGGTTTCGGGTGGATCGGGTGCGCTCTATTGAGCTATTGAAGGAACGGTTTGAGGTTGACCCGACGTTCGATCAGCAAAAACATTTTGAGGATGTGTTTCAGCATGAGGTGGGGGAGCAGGCTCATGAGGTGGCGATTTGGTTTGACGCGCAGACGGCTCCTTATATTCGAGAGCGGCGTTGGCATCCGACGCAATTGATTGAGGAAGGTGAGGATGGGACGTTGATTTTGCGGATGACGGTGCGGGGTTTGAATGAGCTGAAGCGTTGGGTTTTGTTTTATGGGAAGGGGGCGATCGCCCTTGAACCGCCAGAATTAGTGCAGATGATTCAAGATGAGATATCAACGATGTACCGCCACTATATGGAGGAACGGTCATGATTCAGGCGTTGCAAAGACTAATGACGTTTGAGGAGTTTCTGGATTGGTATCCAGAAGACGGTAACTGCTATGAGCTGATAGATGGGGAGGTGATATCTGTGCGACCCAGAGGCGAACACGAAGAGGTGATTAGTTTGTTGACCCGAAAACTGGATCGTGAGGTGGAACGGCTGAACTTACCCTGGTTTATGCCGAAAACCTGCTGTGTGAAACCTGAGGGAAATTTAGATGGCTATATACCAGATTTAATTTTGTTGGATCGGGTGCAGTTACAGTCGGAGCCGCTCTGGAAGAAGGCTTCTACGATTGTGCAAGGCGTCTCTGCTCGGCTGGTGATAGAGGTGGCAAGTACGAACTGGCAGGATGATTACGCCAAGAAGCTTGAGGATTACGAGCTGTTGGGCATTCCTGAGTATTGGATTGTGGATTATCGGGCGCTGGGGGGACGGCGATATATTGGATCGCCTAAGGTGCCGACAGTAAGTGTTTATGTGTTGGTGGATGGGGTGTATCAGGTGCAGCAGTTTAGGGCAGGGGATGCGATCTCGTCTACTATCTTCCCTGAACTCAGGCTAACGGCAGCGGAGATTTTAACGGTGGGGAAATAGGCGATCGCGCTGGAGCCACCGGAGTTGGTGGAAATGGCGCGAGAGGAGGTTGAGGAAAGGAAAAAACACTACGCAAAGGACACACAAAATTAATGGACTTCTTAGAAATTCAGTTTGCGCTCGGTGGAACAACTAAAACCTTACCAGCTGATCATGGCTATGCTCTGTATTCTGCGGTCAAGCAAGTCTTACAGAAGGCTGAGGTTGAGCCACTGGATATTCCGACAGACGTGAAACTATGTAGTGTGTCAGGAGTGCCGAATCGAGAGGGCAAGATTTATTTGCATCGACGATCGCAGGTTCGTTTGCGTTGTCCTGCCGATCAAGTGCAAACTTGGTATCGGCTCCTGCAAAATCAGGAACTCAACATTCGCGGTCATAAGATTCGACTTGCCCGACCGCGTTTAATGTTGCCAGAAGCGAGTGAAATGCTGAAAGCTCGGATGGTGACGTTTAAGCTGGAATCAATCGATCATCCTGAACTGCCTCGGTATTTTCTGGAGTCATGCCAAAAAGGGTTAGATCGTCTGGAAATTAAAGGAAAATCAACATTTATTCCCAGTAATGATGATGGAAGCCTTGCTCGGCGAACGTTGCAGGTTAAGGATAAGAAAATTGTTGGCTTTAGCGTTGTGGTTGAAGGGTTGAGTGAGGCGGATTCGCTCAAGCTGCAATGGCATGGACTGGGCGGACGGCAACACTTCGGGTGTGGCTGGTTTTATGCATATAAAGAGGATGCAGAACTCAATGAGTAATCAAGAACTTCGTCCCAAATTGTTATTGGCAAAATCAATGGGAAAACCTTGGCGAGGATCGTTTACCATCTCTGGACATACTGCATCTGTGCTTGATGCAGTAACCGCTTTGGTGGATGAGTTAGGTGATCGCCTAGTTGAGCAATTTAGTTTGTGCCACCAACGGGAGGAATTACGTGCAACTGCTCGTTTGGCAGCATTTTTGCATGATTTGGGTAAAGCCAATGACCATTTCCAGGCTGTGGTGCGTAAACTCAAAAATCCGATGGAGCACCCACAATTAATGCGTCACGAAGCGTTATCGGTTTTACTAGCGTGGGATTTGAAAGACTGGCTGTCAACAGGGCCGGGTGATGTGATGAGCGCGATTACCGCAGCAGGTGGACATCATCTCAAGTTTGGGGGTAGGGGTGGCAAGCAAACAGATGAGGTGGGTGAAATTCGTCCGTCTGGCGTGGATACTTGGACGCGGGGAGATCGCGTTTTGCTGTATACGAACCACCAACACTTTACAGGCCTACTGCGCTATGGACAAAAAGAGTGTGGATTATCAGAAAATCTGCCGGAAAATTTACCAACAATTTGGACGATCAAGGATATTGAACAGCGAAGACAAGCAATGTTGAGTGAGTTTGCATTATGGGAACCAGATCCAGTATTCACCGCTGTCGTGAAAGCTTTGCTAGTAGCAGGAGATACAAGTGGTTCAGCTCTGCCTGCGAATGATGTGGCGATTCGACCGTGGATCAAAAAACAGATTCATTACACACTGGCAGAGGCTGAGTTACAACATGTAGTAAATGAACGCCTCAACGGAGATTCATTGCGTCCATTCCAAGAACAGTTAGGGAAAACTACAGCACGAGTAACCTTGGCAAGAGCAGGCTGTGGAACAGGTAAAACTTTGGGTGCGTATAACTGGGCAAAACGTCATGCTGTGGGACGCAAGCTTTTCTTCTGCTATCCTACAACGGGAACAAGCACCGAAGGCTTTCTTGACTATACCCATGAAAGAGTAGATTCAACCTTATTACACACCCGTGCAGCAGTGGATTTAGAACATTTAGAACTGCATCAAACTGGAGATGATGATGATCTGGAGACGAAATTAGAATCTTTTAAGGCTTGGGCAACAAAGGTGAGCGTTTGTACCGTGGATACGGTGTTGGGCTTACTGCAATGTAATCGCCGTCCAATGTATTGTTTTCCTGCGATCGCCCAAGCTGCGTTTGTCTTTGATGAAGTGCATTGTTATGACAAAAAGCTATTTGGGGCATTATTGCGTTTTCTGGAAGTCGTTAAAGCGCCAATATTACTCATGTCGGCATCATTTTTACCCTGGCAAATTGACGCTATTAATCACGCAGTCGGTGAACCGATTAAGATTATTCACGGCCCTCAGGATCTCGAAACTAAATCACGCTACCGATTTCACTTTGCAGACATACCAAATTGGGAGCGTGTTAAAGCTGAGTTTGCAGCAGGTGGAAAAATTCTTTGGGTTTGCAATCAGGTGAATACGGCAATAGCAGTTTATCAAGAGGCTCAACAACACGGATTAAAACCGTTGCTATATCACAGTCGTTATAAATATGGAGATCGCGTTAGGCATCATCGTGAAGTCATAGATCGGTTCCAGTCTGATGGCGCTGTAATGGCAATCACAACCCAGGTTGCCGAGATGTCCTTGGATTTGTCCGCTACCTTGCTAGTGTCTCAAATTGCAGACCCAGCAGGACTCATTCAACGACTGGGAAGACTGAATCGTCGTTACTGTGGTCATTCTTTGGATGCACTGTTTTATCCCGATGAAAAAGTGGGCTTTCCATACAACCAAGAACAGTTAGATGCAGGAATGGCTCTGATTAAGAATTTTAGCGGAGAAGTCTGTCAGGCCGATTTAGCTCTTTGGTTGGAAACAACGGCTGCACAAGGTGATCCCGATCTTGATTCGGTATGGCTAGATGGCGAGTGGCGAACTTATCCAGCCGCACTGCGACAGGCAGGTTACACCACCACGGTTTTACTAGAGGAGGATCAGAAAATAATAGAGAAGTTACCTGCTAAATTGCTTCCACGATATACGTTGCCATTAGTTGTTGATGGCAATCAGACGAAGGAATGGAAAAAATGTCGGCGTTATCCTATGGCTCCAGCAAAAAATTGGGGCTACTCATCTGACATTGGTGCTTACCAGTTATCCAGGAGGTGATCAATTATGACGGAAATTGTTTTGTCTCTTCTCGACCCAAATACATTACTCCCTCATCGGGCAGGCATTGCAGGATTAGCAATGGTCTGGAAGTGGATAGAATCAAAAAACTTTAAAGACTCGCCAATCCAAGGAGAAGTAACAGAAGATCATGTCAAATTACTTTGGAAGGGAGAAGATCAGAGTGCAATTCAATGGCTTTTAGAGCAGACCTACCAAATCAAAGATGGATTGCTTATTGTGCCGGCGTTGAATCTAGATGATCGTGGAAGCTTCACATTTAATCAAGGAATGTTAAACACATTTTTACAACATGGGCAGCAAAGAAATTTTCTGGAAGATCCAAGTCAACCGAGGCAAGGCAAGAAGAAGTTCTACAGAACGAAAACCTTAAATTTCACTGTGGAGCCAGACAAGCCAGATATAGTTGAAAAATATACGCTGCTTGAGTCTTGCTATCACACACAAGCCAGCAAATTAGCTGAGGCTTTTAGTAAAGGAAAAAGAGAGGTAAAGGGGCAAAATTTTCCAGGCTTAGTCGAATGCTTCGCTAATGGATATTACCAAGAATCGGCAGAGAATTTTCTGGCATTACTATTTTTGCCAATCGCTTGTAATTACTACCAGCTACCTCGCATGAATTCCAAAGGACTTTCTGCACTGGTAATTCCAGAGGTGAGAAACTTGAAAGAGTGGGTAAGGCTAAGGAATAAGTTGCCATCTAGAACCTATGCAAGCTTTCATTCAAGTAGCTCTGGAGAATCCGCTTTACACTTTCTGCTTCAGGAAAAATTGGTTGAGAGTGCAAACTTATTCCGAGTGGAATATTGTGAAGTCTATCAATTAGGTAGTCAGGCTTGGGATGGCAGTCAATCCTACCTCAAGCAAATAGTACATCGTGTTCAAGCCCGTGACGAGGTTTTGGATTTATACAAAATTGCTTCCGGCCTGCTACCAACTAGAGTCCAAATCAAACAGGATGGTAACGGATCATGGTTGGCAGAATCTAAAGCGCTTGGATGGATCTCAGATAACTTGATTTCTAATCAAGTTTGGTATAACGGCTTTTTTGAATTTCGTAAGACAATTCCCATTTACCCAGAAGATCGAAGAGGATTAATTGTTATGACTGAACATTTAAACGAAGATGAGCGAGTTTTGTTTGACGCAGTTCAGGGTGCATTCAAAAAATATAGAGGTCAACAAATTGAACAAGCAATCCGTCAAGGGCGTAAACCTGACTGGGAACAAATTACCAAGAAGGTTATCTATCGATTGCAGCGTCCTAGTACCCAGCGAGAGTTTTCCAAGGCGTTAGTAGACTTTCTTAGCCAGTTTCGGAGCAAAGCAGCTTTGTCAAGTGGCCCACAAATTTTTTGGTGGCTGCATCAAGATGCGAATTGGCGTAAGGCTAGAGACTTATCCCTACTCGCAGTTGCTACTTATCAAGGGCAAAGCAAAGAAGAAAAGGCTGAAATCGTACAAGAACTCACGGAAAAATCACCTGGAGAAACCGCCAACGTTCTGTAATTTATCTTACTAACTTAATCTGGAGAATCTGATCATGTCGAAGCATTTGTTTGTTACCGTTGTCACACCTACCGCTGTTGCTGCAAATAACCGTGGTGAAGGAGATGGTAGCACGCTTTCAACCTTGCAGAAAATCACCCGTGGCAGTGAGCAATACACAACCGTTAGTGCCGAAGCAATCCGATGGGGGCTACGAGAGTTTTTCCAGAACACTGACGAAAAAGCAACAAACCGAACATTTAACCCTGACACAGACAAATACACACTAAAAAATGAGCGCTTCAGCGCCAAAGACTTCATTGATGATGATCTGTTTGGTTATATGGATGCTAAAAAGGGCACAGACAACAAAGACGCAACTACCAAACGACGAGGTGCCCTAGAAATCAGTCGTGCAATTAGCCTTGATCCCTATTTGGGCGACATTGCCTTTGGTTCTAAAGGGGGTGAGAAGAACAACACTTCTATCCACAGTACAGAAGTTCACTGTACAGCTTACCAATACACCGTAGCGCTGACACCCGAAAGCCTGAAAGATCCAAAACGGGCAATTTCAGCACTAGAAGCAATTTCTGCCGTGCGTCACGTTGGCGGAAACCATTCACGCTTCCTTTTTGACTTCCGTCCAGAATCAATCGCCATTCGCATCACAGAGGACCCCAGCCCCTGGATTATGGATTGCTTTAAGCGTGTTAGCGATAGTGTTGGTTGTTCTCGCCTATTACGGTTAGTAGAAGTTGGTGACGTTAAAGCTGATGAACTGATTGTGGGTGGTGAAATTGCCGATATAGCTAATGGAATTTATCGTGAGCAACTAGAAAAATTAGGCGTGAAAGTTTGCCGTGGGGTTAAAGAAGCGATCTCTCTTGCTAAACAATCTCTTAGTGTAGGAGTGACGACCTAATGCAGCTCTATCTCGATTGCCCCTGTACAAGCTTTCCACGAAGCTTTGCTAGAGACTTTAAGGAAACCTACCGTTATCCACCGCCCTCGACAATTTATGGCTTATTGCTCTCCCTGGTTGGCGAAGTGGATATGTTGGCTCATGTGGGGGTGAAATTGGCGATCGGCATTATTGGAAATGACCCGCCGATCTCTAGAATTGTGCGTAAGCAACGTCACCATAAATTTGATAATGGTGGCGCAGAACATAAAAAGCGGGTTCAGCAGTATGGTGAAGGCATCTATCCAA
Organism: Acaryochloridaceae cyanobacterium OTE_75_metabat_521; assembly: GCA_031387975.1. Taxonomy (GTDB): domain Bacteria; phylum Cyanobacteriota; class Cyanobacteriia; order Thermosynechococcales; family Thermosynechococcaceae; genus JAAURS01. The sequence goes on from JANNDV010000090.1 coordinate 12,390, forward strand.
CTAGCCAGTTTTCAAAGCCCAATCACCATGAGTTGCTGACGGATATTCAAATCGCTATTGATGTAAATTCTACCGAAGACACAGCAACAGTGAAATTGGAAGAACGTCTGGCGATCGCATTCTCCACCCCATCCCAAATCACCCGTTTTGGCGGCTTAAGCTTGGGCGAATCTTGGGCAATGGTAAATGGTATTCGAGCCTATCGAGAAACTGATGGTTCTATTCGTTGGCTTATCAAAGATAATCGTGGCCTGATTGGCTTACCTGTTTGGATCAATCGCGAAACAACTCAGGGAACCTTTCAACGATTTAGCTGGTGTGAGGGTGAGTTCCGCGATGACTGTTGGGTGAAAATTTCAGCTCCAACGGCTCCTGAAACTCCTAAATCTAGTCGCGCCAAGCGTAGCAAAGGAAAAGATTAAATTTGCGATCGCCCAACCTTGCCCTGCCGAAGGGCGATCGCCCTTATTCCAACTCCAAAAGCTACACTAAAAACAAGTGTTCACAGGTTATTCAAGCACCAACTCAGGAATTAGCCCCATGATGTCTTCAGAATTGCTTAACACTCTTAAAAAGCTTCCCAACCCACTTCAGCAAGAAGTTTTGCACTATGCCGAATTCCTTGCAGATAAATATAGCCGAGGCCAACCTGAAAACATTTTGCCAACTAAACGTCGTCAAGCAGGCACCATGAAAGGCATGATTGTTATGTCAGATGACTTTGACGAACCACTTGAAGACTTAAAAGATTACATGTAAACCCTCAATGTTGCTAGATACTCACGCACTACTTTGGTTCCTGGACGATGATGATCAGCTCCCAAGCTTGACCAAACAAGAAATTGAAACTGCTGAAACCGTACTTGTTAGTATTGCTTCTGTTTGGGAAATTGCTATCAAAGTAAATATCGGGAAGCTGTCTTTAAAGACAACATTCAAAACCATTCAACAAAATCTGAACACACTGGGAATCGATATTATTCCCATTACATTTTCAGATACTGAAATCTATCTCTCACTAGTGCTTCATCATCGCGACCCTTTTGACAGAATGATTGTCGCGCAAACAATCAACCGTACTCTCATTTTAGTCAGTCGGGATGCTCACCTTGATGCTTATCCTATCCAGCGTCTATGGCAATAGAATCAGCCGTGAACAGCGATCGCCCCAACTCATTCCACCCAAATTTAGTATTACTCGACCCCTTAAGCCTTATGAATCCTCAAAATATAGATCTCCCCCTTGCCGATATTCAAAGCACCTGCAAACGCTGGAAAATCAAAGAACTTGCCCTCTTTGGCTCCGTCCTTCGAGATGACTTTCGTTCTGATAGCGATATAGACCTGCTAGTTACATTTGATCCTGACGCTAAACGAGGTCTTACCGAAACCCTACAAATTCAGGATGAATTTCAAGCGCTTTTTGGACGTAAAGTTGACCTGATCGTCAAAAGTGCCATCGAACGAAGTGATAACTGGCTACGCAAAAAAAATATCCTTGAATCAGCCCAAAACATTTATGTCGCGTGACCTAGAATCTCTGATTGATATAAAAAATGCAGCCCAACGCATTAAAAAATATGTTAATGGTATCAGCCGCTCAGCATTAGAAGAAAATGACGAAAAGCTCTCAGCTATTCTTTACCAAATCACTATCATTGGTGAAGCTACAAAACGTATTTCTTCTGAATTTCGTACACAACACCCTGAAGTGCCTTGGAGAGAAATGGCTGGAATGCGGAATGTCATTGTTCATGAATACGATCAGCTTGATTTTGAGGTGATATGGGATGTCGTTAGGATCATGGATTTAATAACCTCCAACATTGACCCTCACCCCCAGCCCCTCTCCCAGAACGGGAGAGGGGAGTAAGAATCTTGTCCCCCTTCTCCCGCTCTGGGAGAAGGGGTAAAGCCTTCGGCTATAAGAAAGGGGATGAGGGAGTGCAAAGCATATCGCTTCCAAGCAATTCTGTAAGTTATTTAATTCACGATCCTTAGTCATAAAATCGATGAATTACTCAGTCTTATCGAGTTATTTCTAAAGTAGATGCGATCGCCCCATCTTTTCCCACCGAAGGGCGATCTCATTTTCTTTAGACCTCATTTACCTTGATGCAAAGCATCGACCGCTCTATAATTTATCAGAGATAAATTTCATACTCTCCCTACAGAAAATCATGACTCAGGCAGAACTTGAAGCATCAGTGGTCCAGCATACAGAAGAATTTAACGAAATCCGTGCAATATTACGAATGGTTGCTCAGCAGCAAGCGGCAACCGCTCACCAGCAAGCGGCAACCGCTCAGCAGCAAGCTGTAAACGCTCAACAAATTGCCGCAAACGCTGAACGGATTACTGAAATCTCTGAGGTAGTTGCCGCTAACGGCAAACAGATTGCTGCAAACTCCGAACGGCTCACTGAAATCTCTGAGATAGTCGCTGCTAATGGTAAGCAGATTGCCGCAAACGCCGAGCAAGTGGCTGCAAACACGACTGGAATCGTAGAATTACGCGAGCTACAAGCCGATTTTCTTCGACGACACGAACGATGAAAAAAATTCTGAAGGTTTTCTCCAACCTGGAAGCGTTTTTGCAGGGTACCCATGCCAGATTGATGCAGAAGTCAATCAGTGTACAGCAAAATGTCTATCCTTCTAAAATCTCCTATCCAAACGCAAAATACGATTCGAGTTTCTGCGCTCCACGCGCTGGCCTATTGTGAGAGATTGTTCTACCTCGAAGAAGTTGAAGAACTTTATACCCAAGATGCCGCTGTCTTCGCGGGGCGTAGGCTTCATGCAGAACTGGAGAAGCAAGAAGATGAAGACTGGGAAGAGCTATTTCTAGAAAGCCCTGAACTAGGCTTACGGGGTCGAGTAGATGCCCTACGCACCCGCGATGGACAGACAATTCCCTATGAGCATAAGCGGGGGCGCTGCCATCGGGATGAGCAAAATCAGCCCCAGGCTTGGGAAAGCGATCGCCTCCAAATTCTTTCCTATGCCTGTCTGCTGGAATCTGCCTTGGGTGTCCAAATTGTTGAAGGCCGCATTCGCTATCATGCCGATAATGTTTTGGTGCATGTGCCCTTAGATGATGCAGGGCGACAGGCGGTACAAGATGCAATTCATCGCGCTAGAGCACTAAGAACTTCAGCTTTACGGCCTCCAGTGACAGAAAATGAACGCCTGTGTGCGCGGTGCTCTTTGGCTCCGGTTTGTTTGCCGGAGGAGGCGCGGCTCTCTCACGATCGCGAGTGGCAGCCGATTCGATTGTTTCCGGCGGACGATGAACGGGAGGTGCTGCACATTTTGGAGCCAGGAACTTGCGTGGGGCGAACTGGCGATCAGCTTAAGGTGACGCGCAAGGGCAAGCCTGTAGAAAAGATGCCGATTCGGCAGGTGTCTCAGGTGGTGCTGCACAGCTATTCTCAGATTTCTACGCAGGCGCTGTATTTCTGTAAGGAGTATGAGGTGGGGGTACATTTGGTGTCTGGCGGTGGGCGCTATATTGGCAGCTTCGATCAGCGTCAGGGCAGTATTCAGCGCCGGATTCGGCAGTATGGGGCTTTGAGTGACCCAGCATTTTGCCTGACGATGGCAAAACAGTTGGTGCAGTGTCGGGGGCAGAGTCAGCGTAAGTTTTTGATGCGGGGGCAGCGGAGCAATCGCTGTGAGGAGTTGGCAGCGGCGATCGCCCAAATGCAGGCGCTCCTGAAGCAGGTGAAGTATGCGGATTCTTTGCCTTCACTGCTGGGGGTGGAGGGGAAGTTGGCGGCAATTTATTTTGGGGTGTTGTCTCATCTGGTTTCTAAGGATGCGCCTGTGTTGCTGCATTTTAATGAGCGCAATCGTCGTCCACCAAAGGATCGGTTTAATGCGCTGTTGGGGTTTGGCTATGCGCTGCTGCTAAAGGATGTGATGAATGCGGTTTTGACGGTGGGGTTGGAGCCTGCTTTGGGGTTTTACCATCAGCCGAGGACTCAGGCATCGCCGCTGGCGTTGGATTTGATGGAGATTTTTAGGGTGCCGTTGGTGGATATGACGATTGTGGCTTCGATTAATCGCGGTCAGTGGGATGTGAATGAAGATTTTGAGGTGCGGGGGCAACAGGTATGGCTGAGCAAGGACGGGGTTCGTAAGTTTATTCAGCTTTATGAGCGTCGTAAGGATGAAAGTTGGAAACATCCTATTTTGGGCTATTCGCTGTCTTACCGCAGGTTGTTTGAGCTGGAGGTGCGGCTATTGGAGAAGGAATGGATGGGGGAAGGTGGGTTGTTTGCGAAGTTGGTTGTGCGGTAGGGGGGATATATGGCTCAGGCAAAAAATTGGTATCTAATTTGTTATGACATCCGCGAGCCAAAGCGGTGGCGGAAGGCATACAAGCTATTGCAGGGCTATGGAGAGTCTTTGCAGTTGTCGATTTTTAGATGTGTGTTGTCTCAGCGGGAGCGGGAACGCTTGCGCTGGGAGTTGGAGAAGATTCTGACGCAGGAGGATAGTTTGTTGATTGCGGGATTGTGCGATCGCTGTGTGCAACGGGTGGTGGCTTGCAACCGTCCTGAAACTTGGCCGATGGAGCTAGAGTCTTTCAGAATTCTCTGAGCGCTGAGGTTGCAGGGTGGGCTGGTTGTGAGAAGGATGGGCTGATGCTGGAGGGCTATACGCTTTATGGTGTATGGATTTCTGGCTTTTTTAGGGGTGGGAAGGTGCATGCAGGGTGTTAAAATGCTTACGGTACTTGTGTTTCAGGATGATGTGCGATGCAACTTTAGGGTTGTTTTGGCGCTGCATAAGGGGTTTTTCTGCCCTGCTTGCAATGTTGCTTCTGGAGCTTTGCCCCGCAAGGGTTCTAGCGACTGCCGTGCCGAAACCTTTGATGCCGTAAGGCGTTGAGCACCCCACCACATGCGTTTTTGCTACAGCCACCGAATTGTGCCGAAACCTTTGATGCCGTAAGGCGTTGAGCACACGAGAAGTCTCGCCCCATTGAGCTGGATGCAAAAGTGCCGAAACCTTTGATGCCGTAAGGCGTTGAGCACAACAGCGCGATAAACCAATCTCAATAAAGGTAGAGTGCCGAAACCTTTGATGCCGTAAGGCGTTGAGCACGTATTGTCTCGCCCGTGATCGGTATCCCTTCAGAGGTGCCGAAACCTTTGATGCCGTAAGGCGTTGAGCACAAGTATGTTCTGGGAGAATGGCAAGAAGTTTCAGGTGCCGAAACCTTTGATGCCGTAAGGCGTTGAGCACAGGAAAGTAGGCTGTTCAGCAACTGAGGCAAAGTGTGCCGAAACCTTTGATGCCGTAAGGCGTTGAGCACTCCTCTCAACACACAGCGCTCTCCTGCCAACCTACGGTGCCGAAACCTTTGATGCCGTAAGGCGTTGAGCACACAACACCTTCGTAAGTTGCGCTTGTTACGAGTCTAGTGCCGAAACCTTTGATGCCGTAAGGCGTTGAGCACCTAGTACGCATAATTGATAAATGCAACATACACTTGTGCCGAAACCTTTGATGCCGTAAGGCGTTGAGCACAGACAAGTAATTCCTGCAACCTTCCCTGAAGGCTTTAGTGCCGAAACCTTTGATGCCGTAAGGCGTTGAGCACATTTCGTAGAATTTCTTGCCCTTGCCGCCCTGTGGCGTGCCGAAACCTTTGATGCCGTAAGGCGTTGAGCACCTCTCTGACATCGCGTTTGAGTTAGGGGAGCCAAGTGCCGAAACCTTTGATGCCGTAAGGCGTTGAGCACTTAGGTCTTTTTTACATTCATCATCGCCAAAGTCGTGCCGAAACCTTTGATGCCGTAAGGCGTTGAGCACGCTAGAACAAGCGCGGTGGTTCCCCACATGGAAGAGGTGCCGAAACCTTTGATGCCGTAAGGCGTTGAGCACACTACGACTACCTCCCCATGTCTGAGCACCCCGACGTGCCGAAACCTTTGATGCCGTAAGGCGTTGAGCACGAGCAAGGGCGTAAAAACGGCGGGGCAAGGGGATGTGCCGAAACCTTTGATGCCGTAAGGCGTTGAGCACATTACTGGGATTTTAGCCACTCACCAACTACTACGTGCCGAAACCTTTGATGCCGTAAGGCGTTGAACACATTTTGGATGGACTAAAACAACATCGCTCAAGTGCAGGTCTGGGTAGAAGAGCAACTTTTGCAAAAGCCTACGGCACAGCATCTTAGCCTTTGGAATCAGTCTCCTGAACAGTCCTTCAGCGTTTTGATTGTGCAGCCCTATGTTCTCATCAGCGCTCCATTGCCCAGAACGATTGAGAAAACGCGTTAACCTTTTCAATTGAAAGGTTGACCAATTCTTTGTACGGGGCGCAAGGCTTTGCGCCCCGTACAGCGTTGCTGCCACCACTTCAACCCTGGAGCTTTTGAATCAAGAGCTGATTCGCCAACTTTGGATCCGCCCGTCCACTTGTCTTTTTCATAAGTTGCCCCACAAAAAAGCCCTGGAGCTTCGTTTTGCCAGCACGGTACTGCTCCAACTCAGTCGGGTGAGCCACCAGCAGCTCATCAATAAACGCCTCTAATGCTGAAGGGTCTGAGATTTGGGTCAGCCCTTTTTGCTCAATCAGTTGCTTTGGCGAACCACCCTGTGCGAGCAGCTCAGGCAGTAAATCCTTTGCAATTTTGGAGCTAATGGTATTGCTTTCAATGAGCATCAGCAGTTCCGCAAAGGCTTGAGGGGTGAGGGAAACTTCGGCGATCGCCTTTTTCTCACTATTGAGATACCCCGTAATATCGCTCATCAGCCAGTTTGCCGCCTGTTTTGCTGGGGCGCCTGCGGCTAAAGTTGCCTCAAAATACTCTGCCACTGTACGGTCATCGGTCAAAACGCGAACATCGTAGGCAGAAAGCCCTAGGTCTGCTTCGTAGCGATGGCGCTTTTGGGCAGGGAGTTCGGGCAGTTCGCTTTTCCAACGAGCCAATTGCTCGGCAGAGACTTCAATGGGGGTTAGGTCTGGCTCTGGGAAATAGCGATAGTCGCTGGCTCCTTCTTTAGCGCGCATACTGATGGTGCGCTGAGCGCCTTCTTCCCACAGGCGAGTTTCTTGGACGATGGTACCGCCGGACTCGATGGTCTCGATTTGGCGCTCAATTTCGTAATCGATCGCCCGTCCAATGGCGTTGAAGGAGTTCATGTTTTTGATCTCGACCTTCGTGCCAAATTTCTCTTGGCCTACGGGTCGCACGGAAATATTGACATCACAGCGCAGGGAACCTTCTTGCATGTTGCCATCGCACGCGCCAATGTAGCGCATAATTCGCCGCATCTCTTGGGCATATTCTGCTGCTTCTTGGCCTGTGCGGATATCGGGTTCGGAGACGATTTCGGCAAGGGGAACGCCTGTGCGGTTGTAGTCTACGAGGGAATAGGGAGAATTGGAGAGGCGATCGCCGCTGCCGTGGACAAGTTTGCCTGCGTCTTCTTCCATATGGAGGCGGGTGATGCCAATGCGTTTGCGCACGGGTTGGCCCTGGTCGTCGATGAGTTCAATTTCGAGCCAGCCGTGTTCGGCAATGGGCAGGTCAAACTGAGAGACCTGATAGTTTTTGGGTAGGTCAGGGTAAAAATACTGCTTGCGATCAAATTTACTGTATTCGGCAATTTTACAGTTGAGGGCGGTGCCCGCCTTGACGGCATACTCTAAGACCGTTTCGTTGAGGACGGGCAGCACTCCGGGCATTCCCATACAGACGGGGCAGACGTTGTGGTTGGGCTGCACCCCAAATTCTGTAGAGCAGTTGCAGAAAATTTTGGTAGCCGTGCTGAGCTGACAGTGGGTTTCTAGCCCAATGACGGCTTCGTATTTGGTTTTGACAGGAGCCTCAGTAACCATGCCTTAATGCTTGCCGTTGCGGATGGATTGGATCTTTATTGTAGTGGGTTCTGTCTTGCCTTCAGTAACTGGTGGAACAAAGCATTTAAGCTCCGGTATGAACGACATTTTGGATGCCATGATTGAGAAAGAGAGGCGGATCAGTGTAAAACGTTATCAACAAGCTTTGATGATTTCTGAGGCGTTATGACTTATTCCGCTAGATTAACCGCGCTTTTAGGTGTAAGTGTTGCGCTGGTGCAGGTACAGCCTACCCAAGCACTCACTAGTGTTGAGGTGAGCAAGGTGGCTCAAAGCGTTACCGTTATGATTCAAAATGCTCAAAACCCTCAAGATAGAGGCTCTGGAATCATCATTAAGCGAGACGGCGGAACTTATACAGTGCTGACCGCCCATCATGTGGTGAAAAAGTCACCAGACTATAGGCTGATGGCTCCAGACAAAAAACTGTATCCGATGCTTGCAGGCTCTATTCAACCATTGCCTGGGATTGATTTGGCGTTGGTTCAGTTTAAGAGTAGTGAGGCTTATGGCGTTGCCAAGATTGGAGATTCTGATCAAAGTTCATTGGGCAATGCCAGCTTTGTTTCAGGGTTTCCGGCAGCTACGGCGGTAAGCTCTGAACCCACCTTTTTGTTCACCTCTGGCAAGATTGCAGCGAATGCCAGTCGTCCGCTTAAGGATGGTTATGCCATTGCCTACAACAATTCGACTTTCCCCGGAATGAGCGGCGGGCCAGTGCTGAATGCTGAAGGTAAGCTGATTGGCATTCATGGACGTGCTGAAACCGCAGAACGCCTTCAAAATCCTCAGGTGAATCAGGATGTTTATATTCTTAAAACAGAATTCAACTATGCAATTCCAATCAATACGTTTTTGCGTCTTGTTCCACAGGTCAACAAGACCCTTGCGTTTAGAACTCCCAGCCCTTTAGCGCCCTTTGCGCCCAAGGCAGATGACTTATTTCTGCAAGCAGAGGCGAAATATAAGAAAGGAGATAAACAAGGGGCGATCGCAGACTATGACCAAGCCATCCGTCTTGACCCCTCATCTGCGGAAACCTATAGCAGTCGTGGGTTCGTTCGTTATGAATTAGGCTACAAAATGGGTGCGATCGCAGACTATGACCAAGCGATTCGCCTTGATCCAAAATCTGCCGTAACCTACAACAATCGCGGAAATATTCGTTATGAATTAGGGGATGAGCAAGGGGTTATGGCAGACTATGACCAGGCGATTCAGCTTGACCCCAAATCTACCATAACCTATAACAGCCGTGGGTTTCTTCGCAAACGATTAGGCGATAAACAAGGGGCGATCGCAGATTTAGATCAAGCCATTCGCCTTGACCCCAAATATGCTGCGGCCTATAACAATCGCGGAAATGTTCGCTATCAAACAGGTGATAAACAAGGGGCGATCGCAGACCTTCAGAAGGCTGCGGCTCTGCTCAAGGCTCAAGGCAATGAGAAAGACTATCAAGAAGTTCTTAGATCTCTAACTCAAATAAATAATAGTCAATAAACACTTCAATCTGATTTACGAAAGCATTGATAAATAGGCACATATTTATGCGAAACTTTAGTAATAAATTTTATGATTGCAGAAGCACTATGAATTATTTCTATAAGCTGTCGGCGACGATTGTGGGTATGGGTTTTGCTTTGATGCAAGCCCAAATGGCAAATGCCAGCCATCCAATGAAGGATGGATATAATATTTCCCATAACGATCTTTCGTTTTCAAGGGTAAATGAAGCGTCAGAACTGAATCTACAAGGGGAGATGATTGGAGTTCGTAGACGAATTGAAGCACTTGCACTTCAAAATTCTCAGGGGGGTAAAAATATCTACGCCCTAAAGACAGAATTCGATTCTACAATTCCAATGAGTGGAGTTTTGAACATTGCTTCACAGCACAACAACATCCGTTCTTCTAGAATACTCATCTCTTCAGGATCCTCTAACCCTAAAGCAGAAGACTTCTTCTTGCAAGCTGAAGAGCAAAATAAAAGAGGAATGATTTTTGAGGCGATTGAAAACTATAATCAAGCCATCCGCCTTGATCCAAAATATGCTGAAGCCTATCTTAAACGTGGGCTTTATTATTCTAAATATGGAAAAAAACAAAAGGCGATCGAAGACTTTGACCAAGCCATGCGCCTTGACCCGAAGTTAGCTGCATCAGCCTATTTCAATCGTGGGGTTGCTCGTGCTGGGTTGAAAGATTTGAAAGGGGCGATTGCAGACTATGACCAAGCCATGCGCCTCGACCCAAAATTAGCGCCAGGAGTCTATTTCAATCGTGGGCTTGATCGTTTTTCATTAGGCGATAAAGAAGGGGCGATCACAGACATGCAGAAGGCGGCAGATCTATTAAAGGCTCAGGGGAATATGCGCGGATATCAGTCTGCGCTTAATCAGCTACAGAGAATGGGTAGTCGCTAATTATATAAGCTGAGCGAAGCGTTACAAAACCCAGTACTCAAAGGAATGAACGAGATCTCAGCCAATCATTTAAACCGAATGACTGAGATAAGTCTACAAAGGTTTTGCTATGTTCTTTAAGCCGACTAGCGGAGAGCATTATGAATTATTCTCATGGGCTATCAGCCGTAATTTTAGGTGTGAATGTTGCACTGATGCAAATTCAACCTGTCCAAGCACTCACTGAATCTGAGGTGAGCAAAGTCGCCCAAAGCGTTACGGTTTTGATCCAAAATGTTCAAAATTTAAAGGACGTGGGTTCAGGCGTCGTCATTAAGCGGGATGGCGAGATTTATACGGTGTTAACGACTCATCATGTAGTAGATAAATCGTCTAGCTACAAACTGATGACCCCAGACGCCAAACTTTATCTAATGGTGCAAGGATCTATCCAAGTCTTTCCAGGAGTGGATTTGGCGTTGGTAACGTTTAAGAGCAGTGAAGCTTATAGCGTTGTCAAAATGGGAGATTCTGCTCAAAGTCGTTCGGGCAGTGCCAGTTTTGTGGCGGGGTTTCCAGTCGTTACAGAGGTGCGCTCTGAACCCACGTTTTATTTCACCCCTGGGGAGATTGCCGCCAACGCCAGCCGTCCGCTTAAGGATGGTTATGCCCTTGCCTATAACAACCCCACTTTGCCAGGGATGAGCGGTGGGCCAGTGCTCAATGCCCAAGGCGAATTGATTGGCATTCATGGACGTGCTGAAGCCGCAGAACGGCTTCAAAATTCTCAGGTGAGTCAAGATATTTACGTTCTCAAGACAGAGTTAAACTACGCAATTCCAATCAATACTTTTTTGAGTCTCGCGCCACAGGTTAACAGCACCCTTGCATTTAAAACGCCAAGTTCCTCAATATCCGCCGTTCCTAAAGCAGATGACTTCTTCCTTCAAGCAGAGGGAAAATCTAGAAAAGGGGATTTGAAGGGGGCAACTTCAGATTTAGATCAAACCATTCGCCTAGATCCAAAATATGTTGTTGCCTATAACAATCGTGGAATTATTCGTGCTGAATCAGGAGATTTGAAAGGGGCGATCGCAGACTTTGATCAAGCCATTCGCGTTGCCCCAAAATCTGCTGTTGCCTATAATAACCGTGGATTTGCTCGACATACATTAGGAGATGATCCTGGGGCGATCGTAGACTATGACCAAGCCATCCGCCTTGATCCAAAATCTGCTTTAACTTATTTCAATCGTGGATTTGCTCGTAATGAATTAGGAGACAAACAAGGGGCAATTTCAGATTATGACCAAACCATCCGACTTGACCCAAAATATGTCATTGTCTATGTCAATCGAGGGAATATATATTTTCAATTAGGGAATAGACAAGCAGCAATTACAGATTATGATCAAGCCATTCTTCTCGACCCAAAAAATGCTCTTGCATTCGCAAATCGTGCAAACGTTCGTGTTGCATTAGGGTACAATACTGGTGCATTTGATGACTATGCTCAAGCCATCAGTCTCGACTCAAAATTAGCTTCTGCGTATAATAATCGTGGACTTCTGCGTTTTGGATTAGGGGATCTAAAAGGATCTATTGCAGACTATGACCAAGCCATCCGCCTTAAGCCGAAATTGGCTGGTACCTATATCAACCGTGGGAATGCTCGTGCTGGATCAGGGGATAAGCAAGGCGCAATTGCAGATTATGACCAAGCGATTAAGCTTAACCCAAAATTGGCTGCTGCCTATAACGGTCGTGGGAGAAGTCGTTATGAGCTAGGAGATAAACAAGGCGCAATTTCAGATTTGAACGAGGCCGCAGTTTTATATAAAGCGAATGGGAATGAAAAAAGATATCAAAGTGTACTTATAAAGCTACAGCAAATTAATGGTCGCTAGATATTAGAAGTATTTAATGGGTTGATGCTCACAAAAAATGCCGTTAGGTAGCTTTCATATTGAGCCAGCCAAAAGTTCGTTCAACAGTCAGTTTCAGATTGATGCCAGCCAGAATTGGACGGTGATAACGATAGAGAAAATAGCGGTTCTGCCGTTTACAAAATCATTTCGCTATCATAGGGGAAACGCGATAGCTAGCTCTTACAGAGCGGTGACGCACCAAGAGTCTGCACCTTAAGCGCCATGCAAGCCACAGAAGTTAAAAAGCAATGCACCCCCGCTGAATACTTAGCCTTAGAAGACAAGGCTGAGTTTAAAAGCGAATATCACGATGGCGAAATTATACCTATGGCTGGAGGTTCCTTTACCCATAACGAGATCATCACCAATATCTGTAACATCAAGATCACCTTACGAAGTAAAGGATATCGACTGTACTCAAGCGATGTCCGCGTATGGATACCCAAATATCGAAAATTTACCTATCCTGACGTAATGGTTTTGCAAGACCAACCCATTCCCTATGAGAATCGCACCGACACTCTCATTAACCCACGTTTAATTATTGAAGTATTGTCTAAGTCCACAGAAGAATATGACCAAGGCAATAAGTTTAAGTATTACCGCTCTATTTCCGACTTGCAAGAATATCTATTAATTAGCCAGTACGAGCTAGAAATTCAGCACTACACCAAATCTGACGGCGGACTCTGGATTTATCGTGCTTATGAATCTATCGACGATGTGATAACCCTTGCCTCCATTAATACAGAAATGTCCGTCGCTAATATCTACGAAGGCGTGTCCTTCTCTACATCAGCATAGAAAATCTTAAAATTTTCAGTGATTTGTCGATAGAGAGACGCAACAATCTGGTCAAACACTAATTTAGGCTAAAAGCCAAAATCTGAGCAGCACTAAGTCCAAAACCAGGAATCACAGTTGATACAATGGCGGTATCGCTGGTATAAATCGTATCTTCATACTGTCCATTCACCCAGAGACATACCGTCATCTGCTGCATTTCTGGGTCAATAATCCAATACTCCGCAATGCCCCGTGCTGCATACTCTGTATGCTTGTAGCGATAATCTCGATCTCGATTTTCTGTGCTGGGTGATACGACTTCAATCACTAGGTTGGGTGGTGGCATATCTCGCAAAATAATGGCTCGTTTAGCACCCATTAGCGCAGCATGAGACTCTTGTGAATGCACCATTAAATCTGGTAATCGACTGGTGGCTCGTCTTCCGGTTACTTCAATTTCTGTCCCCAACGCAACCCATGCAATCGGCACATATTTTGCAAATTCAAACAGCAAATATTTGGCAATACTGATATTACCCTGGCTCTCTACAGGCATCTCCACCAATTCTCCGTTCACCAGTTCGTAGCGTGTGTCGGTGCCATGGTCATAGATAAGATAGTCCTCCATCGTCAGCAACGTGAGAGGCGTGGGTGCAGTTTGCATCATGGTCAGAAACCTTCGCGATTGACACCGCCCTAGGAGCAAGATGTAGCTGCAATTTTAGCAAATTCTAGTTTTGCCTTGGGGGCTGCAAAATCTGTTGCTGAATCAGCTGCTCAATCAGATGCGTGAGTTCCGATCGCAGATTGCCGCCAGGGTATTGCCCAGAAAGCTGGGCGATCGCCCCTTCCAATCCTTCCGCCTTCAAAATCACCCACCAAAACGCTGCCGCCTTGTCAGACAACCCAAAGGTTTCGCCCGTAGAGAGATGCCCAATCAACACCTGATCGTTGAGTTCTCCAAAAACAATGTGCTCAGTGGGCTGTAGCCATCCCTCTTGAACCGTCGGCTGTACCTGAATGGGTAAAGCAGCCGTGCCGCTAGACGGACGATTTTTGAGGCAGAATCCAGGGGGCAAGATATGCCAGCTTTGCTCTAGACTCGCCGTTGAGGGGTTCCACAGCAGATGGTCGGGTTCGTTCCAGGGGAAACAAATGTAGTCCGGCAGCCCTAGCCAATACCGATGTCCCGCCAGACGCGCTTGGTTTTGGGTTTGCCAGGTTGTGTAGTTATTAGACCCCATGGTTTCAGGGCCGTGGTCATAGAGATCTTGACCACTCAGGCATTGGATGACATTGCTTTCACGGGCGGCGATCGCCCTTCTCAAATCTAGATGACTATACAGGGTGGCAAACATCAAGTCTTGCTGAGGATATTGCTGAAGCACACGGTAAAATCGAGAGCCACTGAGGGCGCAGTCATCCACAATCACGACAGGCGCACCCAATTGAGGCGCGTTAAGCTGTTCAGCGCGTAGCCCCAGCATGTAAGACAACATGCCTAACACAATCAGCCCACCCCTCGGCACGCCATAAAACTGGAATTCGCGCAGGTTTTTTAAACCAAACGTGGTTTTTAATTGATCCGCCAACTGCTCGCAGGTCTCGGTGGCTTCGGCATAGGTGACATACCGCAGTCGCCTACAGGCTTGGTTTAGAAACGGAGCCTGTAGGCTAATTTGCCCTAATGCTTTGGCAGAAAACGTTCCTAAAATTGCCAAAACGGGCGTGGGTGCCGCGCAGACAATGCCAAGACACTGGGGCACTTCTTGCCAGAGGGGATGAAGGGCGATCGCCGCCGCCACGTGGTGCAGCGACTGCTCTACCGTT
>JANNDV010000126.1:0-46913 GCA_031387975.1 Acaryochloridaceae cyanobacterium OTE_75_metabat_521
AACTTCTTCGGTGCGGCCTAGATAGCGCTGCGATCGCAGTGCCGCTTTCTGATTCACCAGTCGGTTGAGGCGCTGAAGGCGATCGCCCTTTACTTCTTCACTGAGCTGATTCTCCCAAAGTGCCGCTGGGGTGCCAGGACGTGGCGAATAGGCAGCGGTGTTGAGCAAATCAAACTCCAGGTCTTCCACAAGCTGAAGCGTTGCCTCAAACTGCGCCTCCGTTTCGCCTGGGAACCCCACAATGGCATCTGCACTGATGGAGGCATCGGGCATGTAGGCGCGCACCATCTCAATAATGCGGCGATAGCGCTCTTGAGTATAGCCTCGGCTCATGGCCTTTAGCACTTCGTTGTCCCCAGACTGGAACGGAATGTGGAAGTGCTCACAGACCTTGGGCAGCTCCGCGCAGGCTTGAATCAGCCGCTCCGTAAAATAGCGGGGGTGGCTGGTGGCAAAGCGAATGCGCTCAATGCCTGGGACATCATGGACAAAATAAAGCAAATCCGTCAGCGTATGCTGATGACGACCTTCAGCAGTTGAGCCTGGTAAGTCACGCCCGTAAGCATCGATATTTTGTCCCAACAGCGTGATCTCTTTGAACCCCTGACGGCCTAAATCTTCCATATCGGCGCGGATGGCCTCAGGAGTCCGGGACTGCTCAATCCCGCGCACGCTAGGCACCACGCAGTAGGTGCAGCGCTCATTGCAGCCGTAGATGACGTTCACCCAGGCCGTCACTGCGCTGTCTCGGCGGGGCTTGGTGATGTCTTCGACGATGTTGATGGGCTCGGTCGCAACCACCTGATTTCCCGCAAAGACCTGCTCTAGTAGCTCCTGAAGCCGATTGGCATGCTGAGGGCCCATGACCAAATCTAGCTCTGGCACACGACGCAACAGCGCTTCCCCCTCTTGCTGCGCTACACAGCCAGCCACCACCAGGGTTAAATCTGGCTCTTTTTGCTTGCGTTTGGCCTGTCGCCCTAAGTACGAGTAAACCTTCTGCTCGGCATTGTCTCGAATGGTACAGGTGTTGTAGAGAATCACCTTTGCGTCGTCGGGCTGCTCTGCCCACTTGTAGCCCATCTCTTCTAAAACTCCGGCCATTCGTTCAGAATCTGCCTTATTCATTTGGCATCCAAACGTGACAATGTGGTAGCGACGGGACTCTAGACTCATGGATGACAAAACCGAACCATACGCAAAGCTTCAGACTCTATCGTAAAACATGGCTGGACGCTCTGCATTTTCTTAGTCTGCCAGTATTTAAAAGATTGCCTGAATGGGAATCCTTAGTGAATGGTCAAGATATGTTATAAAAAACAAGGGTTTATGTGATTAGGCTTTGCCTAAAGCACAAGTTGTGCAGTCATCGGCACGGCCTGTTTTCCGTGAGGCATAATCTCCGGAATTGGCCTTTGCTGCTGGTATTCACCCCCTATTTTCACTGTCTTTCCGCAGCGGTGCGTTCGTCGCCTGCTTAGGTAAGGCGTCTTCCATCTGCTGTTCTTTCTATAAATTCCAACTCCATGACAGCGACTGTATCTACTTCTCTTCGTCCTGCCGAGCAGGACAACGCGCTTCAGCTTCGCAATATTATTCAATCGCTTCCCAAAGCCTGTTTTGAGCAAGATCCTATCCAAGCGTGGAAGGGCGTTGTAATCAGCGTTTTGTTTGTGGCGCTGGGCTACGGGTCTATCGTTTTCTCTCCCTTGTTTTTACTGCCGTTGGCCTGGGCTTTAACCGGAACCGCATTGACGGGCTTTTTTGTCATTGCCCACGATTGCGGACATCGCTCGTTTTCTAAAAAACGCTGGGTGAATGACTGGGTGGGTCACATCTTTTTACTGCCGCTGATCTATCCCTTTCATAGCTGGCGGATTCAGCATAATTTTCATCATGCTCACACCAATAAGCTCGATGTTGATAATGCTTGGCACCCCAGCCGTGCTGAAGATTACGCTCAGTACTCCTCTAATATTCAGGCTGGGTATCGTGCGCTGCGCGGCTATTTTTGGTGGGCTGGTTCGATTGCACACTGGGCAAAGTATCACCTTGACTGGCGTGCCTTTGAAGGCAAAGAGCGCGACCAGGTGAGGGTTTCTGTGTTGGCGATCGCCGCGTTTGCCGCCATTGTCTTTCCAACCCTAATCATCACTACAGGCGTTTGGGGCTTCGTCAAGTTCTGGCTGATGCCTTGGATGGTGTATCACTTCTGGATGAGTACCTTCACGCTGGTACACCATACCTCCACCGATATTGCGTTCTACCCTGAAGAGAAGTGGAATGCTGCCGAATCCCAGCTTACTGGAACCGTCCATTGCGACTATCCCCAATGGATTGAGGTGCTGTGCCATGACATTAACGTTCATGTCCCCCACCATATTTCAACGGCAATTCCTTCCTATCGCCTGCGAATGGCTCACGCCAGCATCAAAGAAAACTGGGGTGAATATGTGCGTGAGTGCCGTTTTAACTGGGCCTTGATGATAAATATTGCCCAAGAATGCCATCTTTATCATCCTGAAGACAACTACCAATCTTTCAAGACATTTCACCGCAATCAATAGATTTACGTAAGTCATAAAGCCGAAAACCGCCTCTGGTTAGAGGCGGTTTTGTTATGTAGAAGCTGAGTGGTTTAGCCTTAGCAGGAAACCATCGCGGAGCTTTTAACGGATTGAGCCAGTTTTCTTAGCATGGCTTGGGTTGTATCAAAGTCAACGCAAGCATCAGTAATGCTTTGACCATAGACAAGCTGAGATAAATCATCTTTGATAGGCTGATTACCCGCAACCAAGTGGCTTTCCACCATAACGCCCAGCAAATGCCGAGAGCCTGCCAAAAGCTGCTCAGCCACATCATCTAAGACAAAGGTTTGGCGACTGTGGTCTTTATCGGCATTGGCGTGGCTGCAATCGACCATGACGCGATGGTTGAGATTGAGTCGAACCAGTTCCTTCGCAGATGCCTCAACGTGAGATGCACCAAAGTTGGGGCCTGATTTGCCGCCGCGCAGCACCAGATGCGTATCTGGATTGCCCATGGTTGAAACAATGCTAGCCAGACCGTGCAGATTAATCCCCAGAAAATGGTGGGGCTGGCTGGCGGCTAACATTGCATTAATGGCGGCTTGAAGGCTGCCATCGGTATTGTTTTTAAACCCAATCGGCATCGATAGACCAGAGGCCATTTCGCGATGGGTTTGGCTCTCAGTGGTACGTGCGCCAATCGCCGTCCAGGCAATCACGTCCGCAATGTATTGAGGCGTGATGGGGTCTAGCAGTTCGGTGGCGGCGGGTAAACCCAGGTGGGCAAGATCTAACAGTAGTTTACGGGCAAGACGCATCCCTGTGTTGATGTCGTAACTGCCATCTAGGTAGGGGTCATTGATTAGACCCTTCCAGCCGATATTGGTGCGGGGTTTCTCGAAGTACACCCGCATCACAATCTCTAAATCATCCGATAGCTCTTGGCGCAGACAGGCAAGCCGCTGACCATAATCGTAGGCAGCATCTACATCATGGACAGAGCAAGGCCCTACGATGACCAGCAATCGCCGATCTTCATTTCGCATGATGTTACGAATGCGATCGCGGGTTTCGGCAACCAAACTTGAGGCAGTATCTGTAATGGGCAGATCGTGGTGAAGCAGTGCGGGGCTAATCAAGGGGGTAGTCTTTATGACACGACAGTCATAGGTTTTTTGCATAGCGAATATCGAAGAAATAGAGGGAGAAGAAAGACGCCTAATTAGGGCATCCCGCACGTCCTTTATTGTGCGGTGTTTTGCCCGTAATCGTCCGTCTCAATCGTCGTTTGTAACGATTCTGAAATATGACGCTCTTCTATTTTAGGTTTTCCAAACGGCTTTGGGAAAGTTGACGCAGCACCACGATGCATAGAGCGTGTATAGCTAGAGAGTTTTTGCATCGCGATTCTGATTGAGCGCAACCGTTTTTAGGCCGAAAGGGATTGAAACCATTGAAAAATTGGCTTTAGCCCTAGTTCTGGAAATTTCCAGCCAAAAATTTGGAAGCCTGAATCTTCTTCAGATTGAGGTTTTTGAGACACTACGCCAACAGGCGAAGCATCATCTTTCCAGGCAATGATTTTAAGAGAGAGCGGTTGCAGCACCGTATTGGGGTAATAGAACTCCAAAATCTTTGGCGCTGACAACCCTTGTTGACTGAGGGCGTAAGATCCAGCCTGACTTAAGCCAACGGCATGACCCAAACCACCTCCCACGAAGGCAAAACCACTAACGGTTTTAAGATCTTTCCCCGCAGCCACTGGCTCTACATAAAATAGCAGGCTGTTTGGGGCTTCAAAGGCTCTTAGAATCTCATCTTTGGTCAGGTCAATAGCTCCAAGGTTGGTGGTTACTCGCAGTCGCTGAACGCGTCCAGAACGGGCACGCGCCACCACCTGAAGATTTTCAATGGTGCTAAATCCGGTTAAAGGATGCTGCTGGTTTTTCAAAAAGTCACGAAGATCTTGGTTGAGCTTTGGCAGCAGGGCAGCCGTTTTCCAGCGGAGGTAGCCCCAGCCATCTTCGTTAAAACCTTGCTTGATCTCAATAAAGGCTCTAAATGCCTTCTCATCGGAAAGGTTACGGCTTTTGAGATCCCAAACTCGGTTCGGGTAGGCATCAATTTTGGGCTGAAGATAGGGTCTGGGTGCGCCTTCCCAAATGTCTTCAAAGGCTGCTGTAACGCCACCTGTTGTAGAAGAATACAGTGCGTCAATCAGTTCGTTGCCATAGGTCAACACCTGCCCTGCCGTTGCCGTAATGGACTGGTCAGAGCGGGTCGTGGTGCCGTTGAGTCCTTCATAGACCTGGCATTGCGTTGTGGCGCATAGCTCGTACCCATCAATTTTAAAGCGACGCAGGTTTCGCAGGGCGTAGGTTCTCGCCAAAATGGTTTGGGCTTGGACGGCGGTTTCGGGCGCTTTAGACCCAATTTCGTAGGGGACTACACCGCGTAGGTAGGTTTCGACGGGCACTTGATTGACGAGGGTATACGATCCATAGGCATTGGGCTGAAACCGAAGGTGTCCGCCAAAGCGCTGAGTGCCCACGTCGATGACATTTTGGGCAGCCGAAATATCGACTTCGTGGCGGTTGTAGCGGTATCCGTTCAGTTCCCAGCTTAGGATAGGACGGGTTTTAATCGTTTTTTGGTCTATGTAGCTGGTGGTGAGTCCTTTGCTTTTGAGGTCTTGCTGCAAGAGCAGGCGGCTGACCGTAGAGTCATAGCGATCGCGTTTAGCCCAGACCTGCCAGTTATCGGGCTGAGCCAGTTCAACGGCGATACCCTTGGCCTGCCAATTTTTAGCGCTGGCTTCTGCACTTTCAAAGCTGCGATGGGTGCTGATCACCAGCCGCTCATCTATACGCGGGCTTGCCAGCGGCTCTTGGGCAATGTTGATTTGCAGTTTGTTGACGACGGCGGTGACGGGCTTTTCGTTCGTCCAAAATTTGATCGTGAGGCGATCGCCGGACTGTGCCTGAAGCACAAGCTGATCTTTCGGCTGCTGACCAAAACGCTGCTTAATACCCACCTTAATCTCAGGATTTAGCCCAGCGGCGACCGCAGGGATTGCCAGCATGCAGCACGAGACAGCCACGAGCGCCGCCGCGACCCTGATGGGATGGTGATGAAGCTGAAAAATATTTTGGAGCGCCATTTCTTGAGGAAATAACGTTTGATGATTGCCGACCGCCATACCGTCGCGACTCCACATTTTGACCACCATTCCTTCAGATTCTACTGTAAGTTTTTCGGCATTCTCTTGAGTTTTCGTTAAATCATTTCAGGGCATCGGCTGAGGGCATCGGCGAAAGAATTCAAGCAACAGCCTTTGATGGGGGACACCAATGGGGCAATTGCGCTGGGCGATCGCAGAATACGCCTCCCCCGCCTGAATTTGCGCTAGCGTCAGCAACCCTAAATCCCAACCTTCTTTTAGCGTGAGTGCGCTGACGGGGACGGTCAATGCACCATAGAAAACATGACGAACCACGCTCACGTCATGATCTTCACAAAATAAAGATAACGTTGGCGGTGTGTAGCAAATCTCTTCAGCTAATTCTCGCCAGATGCATTCTTCTGGAGTTTCGCCTTCGTCTAGGTGCCCGCCAAACATGCCCCAGTGCCCCGGATGCACAATACCAGGGATGGGATCGCGCAACTGCATGAGGTATTGATTGGGTGGGGCTTTTAAGATGGCGATCGCAACGTGCCTGACAAGAGACTGAGTCATACAAATTTTGGAGTGCAAGCCAATGCTGTTGTATTGGGCTGTTGGCGTGGAAAGTCTAAGGCAAAATTTCTGTCACCACATCCCCACCACTAATGCGGAGGGTTTGCGCCTCAAGTCTGCCCACCGCTCTCGGGCCACGCAGCTTAAAAGCAGGAGACTCCTGCACATAGTTCACATTACCTAACGCCTCAATTCGCTCCGTCTTGGTATTCCAAAGGAGCTGATCACTCGTTAACCGAGCGCGATCCTTGAGACCCGTCACCTCCACCTTGCCCTGTAAATCCACCAAATTCCGAGCTTGCTCCACAGAACCAGCATTGGCTAAGACCGTCACCTGACGGCGCGGATCCTGCAATTGCAAAAGCTCCCGGGTCGAAATCCGTCCTGTTAAGGTTTCCCACGTTAGCGCGCGGCTGGTCAGCACTAAAGCGCCCAGGGTCAACCGCACGGGGTTACGCAGTTCTACAACGCCGCGCTTGAGGTCAGCCTTGGCCTGCCCAGCTAAAGCCACAGCTTTTTGAGCAGTCAGGTTTAACTGCTCAATTTCCATCGTAGGCTGCTGCCCATTCTCTAAGGCCGTGCCAGCCTGGAAACTTTGCTGTTCTACATTCCAGACCGCCTGATTTGTCTTCAATCGTAAGCGTTGTGCGTCTTTTTTGTCTCCACTGGCGCGGGTTTCCATCACCACACTGCCCTTAACCAAAATCACTTTGCCCTGCTTAGACGCCTGTAGCTCATTTGCCCACAGCCGGATTTGGGGATGCGTCACCGTCAGCCCACGGCGCACCACAAGCTGCCCAGTTTTTGGATTCCACTGCGCCTCTCGCCCTCGAAACACAGCCCGATGCAGCCGATCTGTTACCTGAATATTGCCCTGAAGATTCACCTGCTGATTGGTTTCGCGAATCGAGCCTTGCCCTGCCGCAATATCAAACACAGGCTTGCCCGCCTCATAAAGCTGCCCTTTAATAGACTGTGCCGCAGCGGACTGCCCTTCTTTAGATGTGACGCCCTTAGCCTGAAACTTCCACAGTAGTTTGCCTTTCACATCCGTTTGAGCCAGAACCACATCAGAAAAGGACACGCCCCCCTGAACTGGTTGGGTGAGCGTTTTGGGCGCTTGAGGTGCTCGCCAAGAACAAGCGCTCAAGTGAACACAGAAAAGGCTCAAAACACTATAGGAAGCCAATCGTATCCAGTTATGGCGCAGTTTATTAACCATTCAATCTATTAATCATTAAACACAGGTGCTTCTGGACGATCGTGATTACTGTCTGCACCCGCACTCACCCCCGAAAGCGGACGATAGGCATACCCCACTCGCGGCGCTTTTTGAATATCCTCTTTGATGCTATCCAAGTCAATGTAGCGATCTGCCACGTTAATGAGACTATCGCTGGTCATAGAGCGCAAGCTCACCACCTCTACCCGAATTCCCCGATAGCTTACTGCATCGACGGCATAGGCTAAATCGCCGTCACCGCTGACCAAAATTGCCGTATCGTAGCACCCCACCAGCGCCATCATGTCTACCGCAATTTCAACATCTAGATTGGCTTTTTTAGACCCGTCTGGAAGCTGAATTAGCTCTTTTGTAATAACTCGATAGCCATTGCGACGCATCCACAGCAAGAATCCCTGCTGCTTCTCATTGGTAGGGTCAACCCCAGTGTAGAAAAAAGACCTAAGGAGGCGAGATCCACCCGTCAGACGGCAGAGCAGCTTGGCATAGTCAATCTCAACCCCAAGCTGTAGCGCTGCATAAAATAAATTTGAGCCATCCACAAAAATTGCGATGCGGCCACGGTTTTCTAAAACCTGCTCCGGCGTAAAAAGAGAGTCTTGGCCTGACACATTTTGAATCATTGGGGCTATTAAACCTGATTAAAAAAGTTTTTATTAAAAGTGGAGACAATAAAAAACGAGAAAAAATATTTACAAAAAGTGTTTGAGTAAAGCGGATAGTCAGCCTATTTATTTTGAAGGGACATAAGTACAAGCGAAGCCCTAAGCAAAACGTCTTGCGAGGCGTAAGTAAGTAATTATACTCTTTTTATTTGTCCCAGGTTTACGACACCAAGTCAATAAAACGATAACAACTTAACAAGTTTGTTGTAAAAACTCACAAATTAAGGCCTTTTAGCCAATTTACGGCTCTAAATCTAGACTTGGAGCCATCAGCTTTTGAAAAACAGGTTCTGGCTGTCCAAAGACTTGCCCAGAGGGTAAGCAGCCCCAATGATCGTGGTTCTTCAGCAAAAGAAATGATGTGGATTCCTGTAAATCATTCAAATGATTAAAGTCAACACTGTAGCCAAGCTGCTGATAGATTTTAGTGCTTAAATTTGGCACGATGGGCGCGAGCAAGTACGCTGCCAGACGCACACTCTCTAAAACGGCGTAGAGAATTTGATTGACGGTTTCAATTTCCCCTGCTTTGTAGCGGCTCCAAGGTGCCTGTTCGTCAATAAACTTATTGCCTACTCTCACCAAGTTCAAGGCTGCCTCGCAGGCAATGCTAAAGCTGAGGGCACCATAGGCTTGCGAGGCTTTTTCCCCAGCCCCCTGAGCCAACTGCACTAAAGACCAGTCTTGGGGCATTGCTTGAGGATCAATGGCGGGGACTTTGCCATCCCAGTATTTCACCGCCATTTTTAGGGTGCGGTTGAGCAAGTTGCCAAGGTCATTGGCTAAGTCTGCATTAAGAATGTCAATAAACCGAGTTTCGTTAAAGTCTCCATCTCGACCAAAGGCAATTTCTTTGAGGAAGTAGTAGCGCACGGCATCAGCCCCGTAGCGATCAACCAGGTCAAAGGGGTCTAGGGTATTGCCCTGACTTTTGCCCATTTTTTGCCCATCTTTGGTTAAAAATCCGTGACCAAAAATAGCCTTGGGTAGCGGCAACTCCGCAGACATCAGCATGGCAGGCCAGTACACGCCGTGAAAACGCAAGATGTCTTTGCCGATGAGGTGTAGGTTAATGGGCCACCAGTTTTTAAGCGCATTTTCTAGGGTGGGTTCAGCCTCTGGCTCTAGAAGCGCGGTAATGTATCCCAGCAGTGCGTCAAACCACACGTACAGGGTATGTTTGGGATCGTTGGGGACGGGGATACCCCAATCTAAGTTCACGCGAGAGATGGAGAAGTCTTGCAGCCCTTGGTTCACAAAGTTCAGAATTTCGTTGCGACGGATATCGGGTTGAAGGAAGTGGGGGTTGGCGGCATAGTGATCTTGCAATGCCTGCTGATACCGCGACAGCCGAAAGAAGTAGTTTTGTTCGTCCCGCCACTCTACGGCTCGATTGGTATGAATGGGGCAGCGTTTTTCGCTCAGTAAATCTCGCTCTTCTTTAAATTCTTCGCACTCAACGCAGTACCATCCCTGCTGCTGCCCTAGGTAAATGTCGCCTTTTTCCCATGCGCGCAGGAAAAATTCTTTGACGATTTGGGCATGGCGATCGCTGGTCGTCCGGCTAAAGCGGTCGTATTGGATGTTGAGGCGTTGCCACAGGTCTTGAAAGCCTGCCGCTATTTCATCACAGTGGGCTTGAGGATCGCGATGGAGCTGTTCTGCGGTGCGCTGAATTTTTTGACCATGCTCATCGGTGCCCGTAATCAAAAGCACGTCATCGCCACGCAGTCTATAAAAACGGGCGAGGGCGTCGGCTGCCATTGTGGTGTAGGCACTGCCAACATGGGGTAAGCCGTTGACGTAATAGAGCGGCGTTGTGAGTGAAAACTGCGCTGGCTTTTGTGAATCAGAAATTGACATATTGCAAGTAAAACGTTTTTCTCCCCATCCTTATTCAATGATACAGGGGAGTTCTGTTTTCTCTGCCTCGGAAGCCTATCAATTAAGCCCAGAACTTCATTTTTTCTTTGGCGGTAAGCTCACTGGGCGCTATATCTCGTCGAAGCACTGGGCCATTGTGAGCCGTAATCATGCGGGGCAAAATTTTAGAGTCTAAAACAGTCTTATTTGTTAAATCATAGGTGGTGTATCGGGTAGAGGCATCCGTTAGCCCAATGTCTACCACCGTTAGGGTTTTTCGGGGTGAGAGATTGCTGTCTAGCCATCGGCGTGGCCCTGCGCCTAACGCACCCGTTTGCAAAAGCTGAAGCTTGCCGCGATGGCCTGGAAAATACGCATGATCATGACCACTGATGTAAGTATGCACCCGATATTTTTCTAGCAAAGCTCGCAAATTTTCGGCCTGATCTAAAAACTCCCCTGGCTTTTCGCGCCCTACCGATATCCCATACAGCGGCAGATGACCCACGGCAATTTGCATCTTCGCCTGCTGAGCGGCGCTGCTGCTCAGACTTTTTTCTGCCCAGGCCAACTGCGCGGCAGAAATGATTGCGGTTGAGGCATCCCAGACCAGATAAAAAACGCCGTTCTGGGCAAAGGAATAATAAAAAGGGAAATGCTCGCGATCAATAAACGGAATCTGGGGCGTATGGTTCGTCCAGTAGGTTTCGGCTAAACGGCGATCGCGCTCAAAGGTCATCTGCCCCCCTGCCCCCGCAGCCCCCGATGCATCGTGATTGCCCAGGGTAAATCCTAGGGGTAAATTTGCCTTGCGGAGGGGTGCCCCAATGGCGCGGTCAAACCCTGCCCACATCGCCTGCACCTCAGTATCAGTCAACTGGGTAGACATCGCCGCCACCATGTCGCCACTGCACAGCACTAGGTCGGGTTGCCATTCAGGCAGAAGGGCGATCGCCTCATGTACCTCCGGTTCATACTCTGTGGAGCCATACTGACTATTGAGATCGCTAATGACCACAACCCGCACATCGCCGCGCACAGGCGCAAAGAAGCCCTTAGGGCCAATGGACTGCCCACTCAAAGATTGAGATAGTGCAGTGGGCTTAGTCGCAGCCTGTTTTTGCCCTCCAAACTGTGCAGCAACCCCACATCCAGAGAGCAGCCCCGCAAGAAGTAAAAAATTTCGTCGTTTCATGGTGCTTCACCGCCAAAAACTGGCACCATCTTAACGGCTCTCAGGTTAAATTCAAGCTAGGGCTAGGTTTTTCTGTATTTTCTTTGTGGTTTAAAGCAATGCTCCACAGTCTCCGTCAGCTGGGGGGCGCACTGGTGTTTTACACCATTATTCCGCTGCCGTCTCGTTGGCCTTTAGAATTCCAGCGCATTGCGCGTTGGGCACCCTGGATCGGCTTGCTGATTGGGGTTCTACTGGCATTGCTCAATTTTTTGCTGCTTCAGCTCCCCCTCTCCGGCTTTCTGCGCGGGGTTCTAGTGCTGGCGGCGTGGATTGCCATTACCGGAGGGCTGCACCTTGATGGCGTGATGGATACCGCCGATGGCCTTGCCGTACCCGATCCAGAGCGTCGCCTTGCCGTCATGAGCGACAGTCGCACCGGAGCCTATGGGGTGATGGCGGCGGCGGTGCTGCTGCTGCTCAAAGTCGGGGCGATCACCGAATTTACCTCACCCCGCGCCTGCATTCTGCTAGGGCTTGCGCCTGTGTGGGGACGATGGGGACAGCTTGTGGCGATCGCCCTTTACCCCTACCTCAAAGCCGAAGGTAAAGGCGCATTCCATCGCCGCAGCCTTCAGATCCCTCAAGATTTATGGCCTAGCCTCCTGCTATTAATCAGTATCAGCAGTATTGCCATTGCCATTGAGCCACACCAATGGCTCAGCCATCTAGGCACCTTTGCCTTGGGTCTTTTCATGTCTTGGGGCGTTGGCGCTTGGTTTTATCAGCAGTTGCGGGGCATGACCGGCGATAGCTACGGCGCAGTTGTAGAATGGACAGAAGCGCTAGTCATTTGCTATCTCAGTCTTGCGACACACTAAACTTTTGACGAAACGAAGCCCTTTGGTTTAACATCGCGGTAGGGGATCTTAGATTTTGAACCCCACGCTATCTTTTACCCATTCAATATCAGTAGCAGGCAACCGTGTTTGTGAGGTCTGTTGCTTCACAAGCCACCACAGGTTTATTGCACTTGCTTTTACTAACCCTCACCCTCGCAAAGCGGCTGACTGAGATAGTAGGCAGTGGCTTTCAAGCTGTAAAGTGTCCTTCTTTTCTAATGCCTCAACAATCTGTCAGTTTTTTTGCCTAAAAGAGTTTTCATCACTTGTTGCTTTTCATCAGCAAGCTGCTGATAACCACCCTTGCTTTGAGTGTCTCGGTCGAGACGCTAGCTTTGGTTTAATTGGCAAATAGGCTCAGCGATTTTATCCCCAATTCAATACAGCGCGTTTTTCAGCCCAAACCCCTAATCTGAGGCGTTTTGATGGTTTGGATCTGAACCGCATAGAGGAATTTGAATGTCCAAACAAATCATTATTGCGGAACAGCATCGAATTGCTGCCGTTTTTTCAGAAGATCAAATCCAAGAGCTAGTGGTTGCCACTGGGCAACACCAAGTCAGCGATATTTATCTCGGCATTGTCGAGAATGTGCTTCCTGGTATTGATGCAGCCTTTGTCAACATTGGCGATACCGAGCGCAATGGCTTTATTCACGTCAGTGACCTTGGGCCAGTCAAGCTCAAAAAGACCGCTGGAGCCATTACCGAACTGCTAGCACCCCAACAGAAGGTGCTGGTTCAGATCATGAAGGAACCGACGGGCAACAAGGGGCCACGCCTGACGGGCAATATTTCACTTCCAGGACGCTACCTTGTTTTGATGCCCTCGGGTAAAGGCGTTAACCTATCTCGCCGGATCCGTGACGAAGATGAGCGCAACCGACTTCGGGCGCTTGGCATTTTAATCAAGCCAGCGGGGATGGGGCTATTGGTTCGCACCGAAGCAGAAGACGTTTCCGAAGACGCCATTATTGAAGATTTAGATCAGCTCCAAAAGCAGTGGGAGTCTGTGCAGTTTCAGGCTGGCTCTACTCGCGCCCCTGCCCTGCTCAACCGAGATGATGACTTTATTCAGCGCGTTTTGCGAGATGTCTACAGCACAGATGTCAACCGCATTGTGGTAGATTCCGCCACCGGACTCAAACGGGTAAAGCAGCACCTCACCAACTGGAGCGGCAATCGTTTGCCCCAAGGTGTTTTAGTCGATCAGCATCGAGAAGGCAACTCTGTTTTAGAGTATTTTCGCGTTAATGCAGCCATTCGAGAGGCTCTAAAGCCCCGCGTTGACTTACCCTCTGGCGGCTATATCGTCATTGAGCGCACCGAGGCACTGACCGTCGTTGACGTGAACTCCGGCTCCTTTACGCGGTCTGCCACCGCCCGTGAAACCGTGTTGTGGACAAACTGCGAAGCCGCGACAGAAATTGCGCGGCAGCTTCGTTTGCGAAACATCGCAGGCGTCATCATTATCGACTTCATTGATATGGATGCTCGCCGTGATCAGCTTCAGGTGCTAGAGCATTTCAATAAGGCGCTCAAGGCTGACAAGGCGCGCCCTCAGATTGCGCAGCTCACGGAGCTAGGGTTAGTCGAGTTAACCCGCAAACGGATGGGGCAAAACATCTACGAGCTGTTCAGTAAGCCCTGCCATACCTGCGGCGGGTTAGGACATTTGGCGCACCTCCCCGGTGAAGCCCCCGATGCCCCTGGAGAGATGGTAGAGCGTATTCCGGTTCTCAGACCTTACGAGCCAGTTGTACCTTCTGGGTTACGGCTACCGGACGTGATTTCCCATAACCCAGCGCTATCTCTAGATCCATCCGATGATTTGCAAGAGCTAGATTTAACGAATCATCCCAACTATCAAGACAAAGGCTCTAGACGTCGCCGCCGTGGTCGTCGATTGGGAGAAATACTGCCCCGTGAAAGCAGCAGCCCCAGCGTTCCTTCAGGCAAAGTTGTGCGGCAGTCAGCGCCTACGCCTATTGGGTTAAGCGGTAGCAGCAGCCCCAGCACTGACGTTAGCCCTAGCGGTGTCGTGATTCCTAGCCCTAGTGTTTTAGTCATTGATTCTAATGGCTTAGGTGTTAAAAAACTTCCTGATAAAGTACTTCCTGAACGCGCTAAACCCAGCCGTTTGGACAGCATCAAGATGCGGGAAGACAAGCCGCCCGAAATTATTTCGGTCAATATGACGACCGAAGAACAGGATGTCTTTGCATTTATGGGCATTTCACCCTTAATTTTGTTTGAGGGAGAAATCAAAAGTCCCCGTACTGCCGTGATTGAAATTCATCCGCCTGGATACGTGAGCAGCGACACCAGCGAAAGCAATGGCAATGGTTCAGCGGCACCCTTGGCAGAGGTAGCGGTGACGTTAGAGGTTGATCTACCCTCAGCTGTAGACCAACTCTCAGAGGTAGAACCCCTTCCTGTAGAGGAGATTAAGGATAAATCCCCGATTCTCAAGGTTACACCAGCGGCGGTAAAAATCGAGATAACAAAAAGTGTCGCAGAACCTGTAGAGCAGTCCATTGCGCTACCAATACCGGAAGAACCTGCCCCGAGCGAAATGATTGAAGCCCCTGTAGAACCCAGTCAGGAGGAAATAGAAAGCAGCGCACCACGCCGTCGTCGTCGTCGGTCTTCAGCAGAAGTAGACAAGGCTAAGCAACTTTCTCTGAAAACTGAGTCTTAGGACATTACTGGGATACAGCTTACCGCTGGCTTCGACTCCGCTCAGCCAGCTAGAGATTCTGTTCTAAGCACATGTCGTGTGTTGATCTACCGTGTCGTTGGCACTGAAAATCACCTTGGAGTCTAGTTATTTAGTGCAGTCTGAAACAGATTTAGTGCGTTTTGCCATGCGTCGGCTGCTGCTTTGGGTTGGTAGCTGCTCCGCTCTTT
This sequence comes from Acaryochloridaceae cyanobacterium OTE_75_metabat_521, assembly GCA_031387975.1. GTDB lineage: Bacteria > Cyanobacteriota > Cyanobacteriia > Thermosynechococcales > Thermosynechococcaceae > JAAURS01. The sequence continues at coordinate 15,021 of JANNDV010000126.1, forward strand.
ACAGAAAAAGCCGTGGTCGGCAGGGTAGCAAAAAATCTGGTGGGGAATTTGGTGAGCGGCTAAAGCCGCACGAATTTGCTCAACTTCAGAGGCTGGAATGCTGGCATCTTGATCGCCAAAAAAGGCGTATATTGACCCCTTAATATCTGCCGTGCGGCTAAGGGTGGGCGCGCCGCCGCCAGGGGTTATGGTTGCAATGCCCGTGCCATAGAAGGAGGCGGTTGCTTTAATGTCTGGCAGCGTTGCCGCCAAATAGGTGACATGCCCCCCAAAGCAAAATCCAATGGTGCCGATCGCCGTCCCATTAACCGTTGGCAATGATTGGAGATAGTTAATCGTGGTTTGAGTATCGCTGATGAGTTCTTCCGCTTTGGTCTGCATTTTGTAGGCTCGCCCAATTTCAATGGACTCAGGCGTGTAGCCCATCTCAAATCCAGGGGCAAAACGCTGATAGAGGGCAGGGGCGATCGCCACATAGCCTTCTCTGGCAATACGTTCTGTGACATCTCGGATATGATGATTGACACCAAAAATCTCTTGAAATACGATAACGGCGGGGTATACACCCAATTCAGACGGCTGGGCTAGATAGGCATCAATGGATAAATCGCCGTTGGAAAACGAAACCGCTGATGTTTTAATTTCGTAGATACTCATGGCATGACGTTTGTTCTGACTGGGCTGCTGACATTATCTCGCTTAAGCTCTAGGTCGAAGGCTAACCCCTAAAGCTTATTTTTTTGCTCAGCAAGGCTCATAATCTATCGGAAATGCTTCTAAGGTTAGATCAAGTCATCGCGCAATAGGTTAAGTCTTTAGCATGGTCGAGTTTCATATTCAAACCGATGGCGAGATTCCGGCTTCGACGCAGCTCTTTAGCCAGATTTGTTTTGCGATCGCCTCTCGTCAGTTTTCGCCTGGGTACCGTCTGCCCAGCACGCGCCAGTTGGCGATGCAGACAGGTTTACACCGCAACACCATTAGTAAGGTCTACGAGCGCTTAGCCACGGCTGGCTTTGTGGAAGCCCACATGGGTTCTGGTATTTATGTGCGCGCCTTGGGACAAGAAAGCACCCAACCTGCCAATGCAACGCCTGTGCCTATTCGGGAAATGATTGAGCAAAGTTTGGATGGTTTTTTGCAGCAGGGCTATTCTCTTAACCAGGTGCGAGATTTATTTTTGCGGGCGATGGATGAGCGCCTGAGAGCCAGCACCCAGCTTTTGGTGACGGTGCCGCGCCACGACCTAGGCGCTGGGGAAATTATTGTGCAGGAGCTACAAAGCGCCCTGTCGATACCGGTACAGCTTGTATTTTTAGAAGATTTAGCGGCGGTGCTAACCCAGCGCAGTGCCGCAACGCTGGTGACGGTGCGCTATTTCACCAGTCAAGCTGAGAATTTACTCAAGGAGCTACAGCAAGCTGACCAGCCTGCCAGCAGAGCATTCCGCATTATTGCGATTGATATTTATAACTATCAGCGTGAGCTAGCGCTAATCCACTCGCTCCCCGCAGGGTCTCGTGTGGGGCTGGTCAGCTTAAGTTCTGGCACTTTGGGCGTGGCGGAGGTGATGGTACATAGTGTGCGGGGTGAAGATCTCTATGTGATGACGGCTCAGTGTCAAGATGCACCTAGGCTACGGGCGTTGATTAAGCAATCTCAGACGATTATTTGCGATCGCGCCAGTTGTGCCTCAGTGAAAACGGCGATCGCCAAAGCTGCCGATGACCTCATCCGCATTCCGCAGGTGGTCTGCTGTGACAGCTATATTGACCCCCACTCGATTGAGCTGCTTAAGCGCGAACTGGGGTTAGAAACAGCCGACCTTTGAGCTTATAAATAATTCAGACCTCAGATATCATGGACGAAGAAGTTGAGCCAAGGCCAATAATCTATATTCCAGAATCGCTTCGTTCCGGTCTTCCTGTGCAAGGCTGTATTCTTAAACTTACGTTGTGTGACGGTCGAACTATCCCTGGCGTCTGCATAGATTCAAAGGGAATGATTTACGGTGTTCTTATGCATAAATTAGTTGATGCAAAGCAAAACTCAATTGATTTTCATGAAGAAGAAATTATTGCAGTTCAGATACAAACCGAAATTTCTTCTGACTATCACTTTATTTGACATGCAAAAGGGAGGCGATGCTTACAACACCAAATGAATCGAGTATTACTGAGTTTTATAAACAGTCATGTAAAAGGATGATCGAATTATAATGATCGGCTAGACGTCTTATTCGATTAGATAATCCGGCTGATCGTAGGCAACGCAGATGCACTAGCACTAGAAATTACTCGATCAACGACTTAAAGTGACTTGTGAGGTCTTTTATGAATACTTTGCTGGAGATTGAAGAGGCAATTCAACGTTTGCCAGAGAGTGATATTCGGCAACTTTCAGGATGGATTCAATCGCGCGTGGACGAGATGTGGGATCGTCAAATTGAAGCAGATTTAGCGTCTGGAAAACTAGATCGCCTAATCGCCCGTGCTGAAGCAGATATATCCGCCAATAAAGTGAAGCCTCTCGATGAAGTCCTTGACAACGCCTGATTTCTGGAGAGCTTATGCAGGTCTATCTCCTGATATGAGGGCTAAAGTACGCAAAGCATACCAGCTTTGGCAAAGCGATCAAATGCATCCTTCCCTGCACTTCAAAAAAGTGGGAAAAAATCTCTGGTCTGTTCGTGTAAGTGGTGGCTACCGAGCATTAGCGTTGAAAAGAGGGGATGACTATTACTGGTTTTGGATTGGCGCTCATGATGAATATGAAAACTTTTTGAATTAAGGGGTCGCTATCTTTGTCTCACAAGGGCTTGCAGCGTAGAGCCGAAATCTACTGCTGAAGCCCAAGCCAATAGACAATAACTACTTAGACATAAAGTGCATAGGGAAGCTACATTTGTGGTCGATCCTCACACTCAACTAGATGTTCTGTGCTACTCAGACCTAACGCCTGCTCAACGGCAGCAGCGGCTTAAGGACATTACAAAGGTCTTCTTAAAGCTAGGGCTAATTGCCTTTGGTGGGCCAGCCGCTCACGTTGCCATGATGGACGACGAAATTGTGAAGCGACGGGGCTGGATGACGCGGGAAAAGCTGCTGGATTTATTGGGCATCACGAGCCTGATCCCTGGCCCTAGCTCTACGCAGTTAGCCATTTATATTGGCTACGAACGGGCTGGGTTCTGGGGAGTGGTATTAGCCGGCACCAGCTTTATTTTGCCTGCAATGCTGATGGTTTGGGGCTTGGCTGCTATCTATGTACGCTATCAGACACTGCCTCAGGTGAACTGGCTACTCTATGGCATTAAGCCCATCATTATTGCCATCGTGGTACAGGCACTTTGGAAGCTGAGTCAAAAGGCCATTAAAGATGCAAGGACTGCGATCACCGCTCTAATCGTCATCATTACCTTTGCCCTAGGCGCTAACGCACTCATGCTGCTATTGCTGGCAGGGCTAGGGGTAACGCTGCTTAAAAATGGACTGAAGGGGGATGGCGCAAAGCTTCCCTTTCTGGTGTTCCCCAGCGCACTTGTGGGAGTGGCAGCACCTGCGGCGATCGCATCGGTGTCTTGGGTAAAGGTGTTTCTCTATTTCTTGAAGCTAGGCTCCGTGCTTTATGGCGGGGGCTACGTGCTGCTGGCCTTTTTTCAGCAAGACTTAGTCGAGCGATCGCATTGGCTCACTTCCCAACAGCTGCTAGATGCCATTGCCATTGGTCAAGTCACCCCTGGCCCGCTGTTTACAACCGCAACCTTTGTGGGCTATTTGCTGGCAGGGAACAGAGGGGCGATCGCAGGCACCCTCGGCATTTTTCTGCCCTCCTTTATTTTAATTCTGGTCATTAGCCCCTGGGTAGCAAAACTACGCGCCTCCCCTTGGGCGAGCGGCTTTTTAGATGGCGTAAATGCAGCCTCTATGGGGCTAATGGCAGTTGTTACCTACACCTTGGGACGTGCCGCGATTTTAGACTGGCTCACGATGGTCGTCGCGCTTCTGGGCAGCATTGCCGTCTTTCGCTTTCAGATCAATACCATTTGGCTAGTCTTGGCAGGTGGCGCAGTTGGGATTGTCGCAAAGATTTTGGGCGGCTAAGAAAACAGGCTTGAGTTTGCGATCGATTTCCAAAGGCTCTGCGCAAGCTGCGGCAGGTGAATAATTTTGTACCAGAGCGCTTCGGGGCTAACGCCCAAAAAATACTGAAGCGCAAGGGCAATGAGGGCGATCATTACCAGAACCCCCAGCGTTGGCCTCAGCACCCTAAAGAGCCAATTAAACATCAGCCCTGAAACCAGTAAGGCTGCCACTAAGACCACCGCATCACTCGTTAGCACCGAATTTTTGAAGTCAGCCATCATCTCAAATAAGTTCCTAACCCTTCTGAGCCTAGACTTTAGCAACTTTTAGATAGGTGCAGATGTTCTCTATAAGCTTTGGGATGCATCTTTGCATTTCCCCTAAACGCGCTGAAATTATGAAAAAATAAAAGACTGCCCTTATTGCGCAGTCCTTACCCGTTCTAATTGATTTGTTTTACCGATGGGCAACACTTACACCGCAGAAATCAGCCATAACGGAACCGTCTACAACATCACAGTTCCCGATGACCAAACCGTTTTGGTGTCCGCCCATGCCGCTGGGGTGGATTTGCCCACCTCCTGTGGTGCTGGCGTTTGTACCACCTGTGCCGCTCAAATCCTAGAGGGCGATGTCGAACAGATCGATGCGATGGGTTTAGGGCCTGAGATTGTAGAAAAAGGCTATGCACTGCTGTGCGTGTCCTATCCTCGCTCTAACCTCAAGCTTGAATCGAACAAAGAAGATATTGTGTATGGCCTTCAGTTTGGTCAGTCCTAGCAGAGATGATCACGCAATTTATCGCAATAGAAATCAGTCTCAGCGATCTCACCCTCTCGCTTCAAGACACCATTGAAGCGCAGCTTACGCTTCAGGGTGAGCCGCTGCGGTGGGCTATTACTGCGGTGAATCAGGGCATTGCCCACGTTGAAGCTGTGGTGCTACAAGAAATATAGGCTAGGGACTTCAACGCCATTGACTCAACGCCCATTTACCGTTGCGCTTATTATCCCCACAGGCATTGGTGCTGCGATCGGCGGCTACGCAGGGGATGCTTTGCCTGTGGCTCGGGCAGTGAGTAGCGTCTGCGATCGCCTTATCACCCATCCCAACGTCCTCAACGGGGCGCAGCTCTACTGGCCGATTCCGAATGCTCTATATGTTGAAGGCTACGGCCTAGATCGGTTTGCAGCGGGTCGTTGGGGACTACGACCCGTTCACGGCAATCGGATTGGGCTGATTTTTGATCAGGCGATTGAACCAGATTTACGCATTCGCCATCTTCAGGCCGCCGATGCGGCGCGTGCCACCTTAGGGCTAACCCTGACAGATGCGGTGCTGACCGATCAGCCCCTAGGCGTTACGCTAAACACCGCTGCTTCAGGAGCAACCTGGGGCACCATTCAAAACCCAGATAGCCTGCTTCGAGCCGCAGAAAAGCTGATTCATGGGGCAGGGGCTACGGCGATCGCCGTGGTCGTTCGCTTCCCTGAAGACATCAGCAGCGAAGCCCTCTGTAACTACCGCCACGGTCAAGGCGTAGACCCCTTAGCAGGTGCAGAAGCCGTCATTAGTCATCTGGTAGTGCGTACCTTTGAAGTGCCTTGCGCCCACGCACCCGCCCTTTCGCCCTTACCGCTAGACCCTAACCTTAGCCCTCGCTCTGCCGCAGAAGAATTAGGCCATACCTTTTTACCCTGCGTCTTAGTCGGACTCAGCCGTGCGCCACAGTTTATCAGAGAAAAATTCCAGCCCCATGACTTAACCACAGACGCCGTCGATGCCGTCGTCATTCCTGAGAGCGCCTGTGGCGGGAGCGCCGTTCTGAGCTGGAGCCGAACCCATACCCACACTCAAATTATTACAGTTGCCGATAACCACACCACCCTCAACGTCACGCCGCAATCCCTGGGGTTGTCCGTCTGGCGTGCCCAGTCCTACCGCGAAGCCATTGGCATGCTCGTCGCACTGCGCGCAGGAATCAATCCAGAGGCGCTCACCGCAAAAATGCTGCCCATAGCGTTCCAGTAGAACAGTCTAGGAGAGACTAAACCTGCTACCGTTTAAGAGACGAAATGCGTCTAAATACTTATCGTGGTAAAACCGACGTCTCAACAACCTGATTTTGAACCCCTCAGCCGCTCCCAGATCTTAATTGCAATGGGCATTACGGCGGTTATTTTGCTCGTGGTGGCTAAGGTCTGGCTGCGGCTAGATTCAACCCCTCAAGTTCCCCTCCAGCTCAATATCCCAGACGGACTGTGGGGCATCAGCTTGGGATTAGGCATCACGGGGTGTAGTGCGCTGTTGTATCAGTTTTGGCCTCGCTACCAACAGTCCGCAGATATCTATCTACAGCTCATTCTAAAGCCGCTAGAATGGCCTGACTTATTTTGGCTAGGCATCTTACCTGGTCTTAGCGAAGAACTGCTGTTTCGGGGCGTTATGCTGCCGTCTTTGGGCTTAGATTGGACTGGGTTGGTAGCCTCGAGCCTCTGCTTTGGCATTTTGCACATGAGCAGCATTCAGCAGTGGCCCTACGTACTGTGGGCTTCTATTGTAGGGTTTGCGCTGGGCTATAGCACTCTCATGACCCATAACCTCATGGTGCCCGTCATCGCCCATATTTTGACTAATGTTCTCTCCAGCATGACCTGGAAGTGGCGCTACCAAAGGCAGTCTGCCAGCTCAGCGAAAAGCTAAAGCCGAAACGCTACAGCCAAAAAGCTACATCCAAAAAACTACAGCAACTGATACCCAGCCTCAGCAGGTGAGACAACGGAAATAAAAACCAGTGGCTCATCGCCGCTATTCAATACGCCATGAACGCATCCAACTGGCGCAACCACGACATCCCCTGCCACGATCGCCTGAGTTGTACCGAGTTGATCGAGGTAATAGTCTCCCTGACCTGTCAAAATCGTCCAGGTATCTTGCCCACTGGGATGAATGTGCGCCGCAATTTCTTGCCCTGGTTTTATATACCAGGCCACAACCGCAGCATCCTTAGATTCCGTCACAACCGAACGGATAGGTTCTTCATCGGTGGGCTGCAAAAACAGAGCGCTTTGAAATATTCTTTGGATATCCATTTTTGTGCCGCAATTGGACTACACCCTCTCAAACTCAATCGCTTTCAGGTGTTTTTTGAGATGTTTAGGCAAAGACTATCTCACAGCTCACTTCAGGAAACTGTCTTACAAATAACCTTCCAGGCTTCAGCTAACGGCTGACACTTCAGCATGTTCTAATGCCTGAAGCAGTGGCGTGTTGAAATAGATGGCCTGAATATCTTGAGGCAGTATTTCGATGAGCTGTTGGTAAGCTTCGGCTTGCGTTTGGGCGATCGCCGTCTGTTCAACAACCTGCCCTTCAGACTCCAGAAAGCCCACAATCCGCGCCTCTGACCAATGAAAGGTTTGGGAAAGCACCAACACCAGCCGATGCATTGCCGGAAGCTGGTCTAAGGCCGTTTGAAGGTAGCACCAGAGCGGCGGCGGTGCCACAGTGAGGGCATACTGCACCGACTCAATCGAGGGCGCTTCTTCTTGATTGACGCACAAGGCCGCCTTGTTAAAAATCCAGGTTTGGAGTGAAAACTCATCAGTGGCGGCAGCGGCAGCGCCTCCTTCCGATGTGCCCACGTCCAGATAGGTCAGCTCAAAAAAGATATTGCGCCAGACCCTCGCAAACAGATAGTCGGTTTGCAAGGCAGCACGCGCCATATTGCGGATTAAGACATAGGTTAGCCCACTATACCGACAATAAATTGCGGTAAAAAACCGACCCTCATTAGGATTCTGCTGAAAATTTTGGACAAGGGTGCGATCGCTGTCATGGCAAAGTGATTGCACTAAAGGATGTTGAGCTTCTAAAAATTCAGGGACACTCATGGGCTAAACCGTCGTTGAAGTGCAGTTTTCTGGAGTTGCGGGGTAGATTTCGCTCTTGACATTGAATTAGACCTTCAACCCCTATTGGATTGGAGACAAAATCTGTTATTGTTGTATTTGCCGACTTGGAGAGGTGGCTGAGTGGTCGAAAGCGGCAGATTGCTAATCTGTTGTACGGTTTAGATCGTACCGAGGGTTCGAATCCCTCCCTCTCCGTTTTTAGACTTGAAGTATAAACGCCGCATTGGGCTTCCAATGTGGCGTTTATTTATAGCAATTATTCTTTTACGCGCACTTCAATAATGCTGGCGCGGAAGTTATAAAGTTTGCCATCTAGATCAATGGGTACGCCCACCTTAACCGGGATATTGCCCAGCACAGGCCCTTCTTTGGTGACTTGCCCTTTGCCTTCTAAGGTCAAAATGAGGTTGTTAGAGAACCGACTTTCAGGTCGAGGATCGGGGAAGGCTTTGACGGTGCCGTTGGGTTGAGAAGCCGTCACCGTTTTAGGCAACTGCTGAATCTTTTTAAGCCGAATTTCGCCGTAGGGCTGGTTGCGAATAATAATGCTGGTGCTGTCCCCTTCTTTTAAGATATCCGTTGGCTTGCTGGCGTTAAAGCCAATCACAATGGCGTCAATTTCAATTGCTTTTGTGTTGAGCTGCGCCTGCACTGCCGATTGACCCGATTTGCCAGGGACAATGAAGCCGCCCACTAAAACCACCAGCAAGAGCAAGGCTAGGCCAAGATCTAAAATGCTGATTTTGCCAAATAGTCGGCCTTTTTTATCTAAAAATGCCATGATGTTGCGCCAAAAAAATGAGAGACAATAAACGTACAGCAGCGAATCTGGTGCCAGACTATCATGACTTGTAGGCCAATAACGCGCACTTAGGAACGATTGACTTTGGCGCGGTGATTTAAGCGCAACCGGAAACATCCTAATTTACGCCTCCGTCTTTAACTCCATTTGCTGGCTGCCCTATCAACTTGCCTGTGGTAATCATGATCCGAAATAGCCTTCGATTTCCCAAAAAGCTGCTTCTAGTCCATCGGCGTTGGCTGAACCGAGTGTTGTCATTTGTGGCGATCGCCCTATTGTCTTGCGCTGCCATTACTTCAGCTCAGGCCGTTCCGTTGGGGGATCTGCTCTTGCGCGGGATGCAGGCTGGTCAGCTATCCAACCTTTCAGATCAGCAAGAGATGCAGATTGGCGCTCAAATGCACCAAAATTTGTTATCTCAAGGCGTGCGACTGAGTTCAGATCCTGGGTTAAATCGTTATGTGACGGGCATTGGACAGCGACTCGTGCCGTTTAATCGTCGTGCAAGGCTCCCCTATAACTTTTTTGTGGTGCAAGACAAAAACGTAAATGCCTTTGCGACGATGGGCGGCTATGTATATGTCACAACAGGTCTTTTAAGAACTGCAGACAATGAAGCGCAGGTTGCCAGCGTGATTGGGCACGAGATGGGGCACATTGAGCGCAAGCATCTGCTGGGGCAAATGAGACAGTCGATGCTGGCTCAAGGCTTAGCCTCTGCGCTACTTGGTGAACGGCGTAGCCAGCTTGCCAGCATTGGGGTTGATTTACTGGTGCGTCGTCCCCTCAGCCGAGAAGACGAGTATCAGGCCGATCAGGTGGGGCTGCGAACCCTCCGCGACGCAAATTATGCTACTTCCGCGATGCCTGCGTTTATGCGTAAGCTGCTCCAAAGCGGTGGGGGCAGCCCTACCATTTTGAGTACCCATCCAGCTGTGCCTGATCGCCTCAGAGCGTTGGACAGTGCCATTCGCTCAGGGCCAACCAATCGCTGTGATCAGGATTCTCGATTGTCTGTCTGTGGGTTGGATGAAAACGCGTATCAAGGTGCCGCAAGACAGCGTATTTGAGAATCGCCTAAACCAAGCCTAGCCAAGCATTCTTGAAAAGATTTCTCAGTTTCTTCCTTTGAGGAACCGTTATGACCGTTGCGACCTATAAGTGGACGATTGATCGCTATCATCAAGCCGTTGAGTCGGGCGTATTTGACGATCAGCCTGTGGAATTATTACAAGGAGAATTGGTTGTCATGCCGCCAGAGGGAGAACCTCATACCTATTTCAGCGATCGCCTCTCTAAGGTGCTACAAAACCGATTGGGCGCGCGCGCGCAAGTGCGTGAAGCCAGACCCGTTACCTTGCCGAATCACTCAGAGCCACAGCCAGATATTGCGGTGGTTCAGCCCCTTGATACGGTTTATCTCGACCATCATCCCTACCCCGGAAATATTTTTTGGCTGATTGAATACTCCAACACAACGCTAGCTAAAGATTTGACAACAAAAAAGGATGCCTATGCAGACGCGGGCATCTCGGAATATTGGGTGGTGAATTTAAAGAATTTACAACTTATTGTTTTTCGCGACTTAGTAGCTGGTAGCTATCGCACTGAGCTGACCTTAACTGTTGGTGCGATCTCGCCCTCAGCTTTTCCAGATATAAAAATTGATGTTCGACTAATGTTCAATGTTTGAATTTACGATTTCTATGATAACGCCCAGTCTATTGATCTAAGGAACCGTCATGACCGTTGCGACCTATAAATGGACGATTGATCGTTATCATCAGGCCGTTGAGTCAGGCGTATTTGACGATCAGCCTGTGGAATTATTACAAGGAGAATTGGTTGTCATGCCGCCAGAGGGAGAACCCCACGTCGTTTATCTCATGTCGGCTGCGGAATATTTACGAAATCGACTGGGTGAACGAGCAACCATTCGGGAGGCTCACCCTATTACATTGCCAGATGCTTCGGAGCCAGAACCAGATATTGCAGTGGTTGTACCACCCATTGGGCGGTATTTAAGCCATCACCCTTACCCAGAAGATATTTACTGGCTGATAGAGTTTTCAAGCACAACCCTGGAAAAAGATTTAGGAATCAAGAAAGAGATCTATGAAGCGGCTGGGATTCAGGAATACTGGGTGGTAAATCTAAAGGCGCTGCACCTCAAGGTTTTTCGAGATTTGAGAGTTGGTAGCGGCTACGGTACTGAGCTGACCTTGACGATGGGGGCGATCGCCCCCCTTGCTCTCCCAGACGTGCCACTAGACGTCAGACGAATGTTTAGTGTTTGATGACAGAATAAGTCTGTAGGAATACAGCTCATTTACTTATAAACGGTCTACTGCGCCAGTATGGCTTATTGTTTTTCAAAATTGCGGTCTATCGGCCTTGCAGGCAGCACGGTGGGGCTACTCATAACGGGCTGCTCAACGCATACGGTTACGGCACCCTCCCCCACTCCGTCAGTGGTTCAGTCTTCAGCAACGCCCAGTTCAACGCCGTCTGCCCCAGACCCATCCATCCCTTTCGCAACCTCATCCTCTTCTGCTACAGCAGAGCCAACGCTAGACCCAGACCTGATTAACGACCTACGCAAAAAACTTTCAAACAAAGTGGCGATCGCCAAACAAGATACGGGCAGAACCTACCTGGGTATTTTGCTGCTTTCTCAGCAGGCTGAAAAACTCGTTAAGGGTAAATTTACCAGTGACCTCAAGCAGTTGGCCTCAGATACGCCCATAGACACAGAAGAATATCGCCTCGAAGTGCGTGAAGCCGATGCATCTAAGGCTGTTATGGTTGCGATCGCCAAAAAGCCTGGGTTTGCAAGCTACACAGGCGCAGTGTATGCCGTCGAAGGCAATATTCCCGTGACGGGCATGTGTAGAACAAACGTTCCGTCTCAAGTCCCCCCTGCCGCACCAAAATTCACTTATTCAACCATCCTTTGTGAGCAAGGGTCATCTAAGGTGAACTAGCGGCGGTTGAGGCGGCTCAAACTCTAACCCTTCAAAACCAAGTCGAAATTTCCTTAAGATCTTGTTCAGAAAAGATGACTTCTGTCTCAACCGCCTCTTCTAAGCGAGGCAGCGGCGTAGCTTTAACGTGAGGATTCTGATGCACTTTGTTCAATGCCTGCGTAACAGTCGCCGTAATGTGATCGATAAATTCTGATAAGCCTCGCTCATACTGACGTTCAATGCCTTCTTGACTCGATGCATACAAAGGCGGAACGCGGTTGAGTGCATAGGTTGCCACCTCAATACGATTAATCTCTTGCGCTTCTACTTGCGAATAGCGACACGTCTGTCGATCAATTTCATCATCAATCAGTAGCTCCATGACGTTTTTATAGCTATTGGCCTGGTACATTGTTCTCTCGCCCAGTTGCGGCATTCACTAATCGTATTGATATAAGTCAGAATTCCCAAAATCTATGTTTTCTTAACGCCTTGCCTCATTTAGCGCCGTGCCGGAGCCTCAAGAATTAGGCGAGGAAGTCTTTCCACTCACTGTTAAGTTAGCTAACGCGCCTATCTAAATGACGCCATTTGTCCACCGCCGCAAGTCAAGCCGCTGCCGCCACTCTAGCGATTAGAAAAATAAGAATAGGTCAAACGAGAAATCGACTGAACATAATCTCGACCCCGAGGATCGTCGTAGGGTCGTCGCAGCATCACCGCCGCAATATACTGTCGACCGTTCGGCATGTAGACAATCCCCGCATCCCCAATCACAAAGCCAATATCGCCTGTTTTGTGAGCAATTTCCGCCCCTGGCCCTATCCCAGGCACCAGCAAGCTACGGGTATGACAGGTCTTGAGAATGGCGATCGCACGGGCTTGGCTGCTGGCGGACAGCAAATTCCCCTTTGCTAATTTGGTCAAAATTAAGGCCAGATCATGGGCGCTGACGGTATTTGTACCTGAAAGATCGGGTAGCCAATTGCGAATCGCCGTATCCTGTAAACCCCAACTACGGAAGCGCTGATTTAAGACTTTTGCCCCGCCTAGTCGCTTGATGATCATATTGGTGGCAGTATTGTCACTGGTTTCAATCATCTTGCCGACAGTGTACTGCGCCGAGAAAGAAGACCAAGGGGCTAAATCCTGCATATAGCCCGAACCCGACCCCATGAGTTCAGGTCGCATCACCAATTTTTCGCTGAGGGTGACTTTACCTGCATCCACATCCTGAAAGAAAGCCATCAAAATGGGCAGCTTAATCACACTGGCAGCCGGAAAGGCCTTGCCGCCGTTGAGATCGGCATAGTCTCCGGTGCTCAGATCTAAAATAAACAGGCCAGGGGTTACAACCGGATAGCGGGCGTGAACTGCCGCAAGGCGCTGCTCGAGCCATCGCATCTCCTGCCCAACAGACAGCACGCCACCGATGCTGCCATTGCGGATAAAGTCTGGATGAGCAGCCGGAACCGCAAGCGGTGCTTCCGGCTGGTCGTTACCTTGTCCTGCCTCTGGTAAAACTAAAGACCAACTGCGCCGTGAATTGGCCTGCACCTTAATGCGTTTTGGGTCAACGCTATAGCCAGGATCTAGCTCAACCACGAGTCGCGTAATCTGGGCATTAAATTGACCAATGCGTAAGGATTTATATTTACCGCTTAGCGCACTCAAAATTTTAGGCCGCTTTAGCCGAATCCCAGGCAAATCAATCACCACACGGGTCGGATCCCCGATGATTTTGGCGACAGGCCGAACCTCTGCATCGGTGGTGAAGCTAAGGCGATCGCGCTGGGCATCAAATTTCCAGGAAGTGAGGGTATTGGCGGTCGCGGGCGGCAGGGCGATTGTCAGCGCACCCAACACAGACACCGAAAGGAATCTCAGCTTCATGAAAACTTCTCCGCAGCAGGCATTATCAATCATTTGCTTTAAGGTGATTAAACGCAGAACGTCTAAGCCCTCTCAACACTTTAGTCACAAAGGGAATTAAGTCAATCTTTAATCCTGCCTAAATGGGTTTTGCCTGAATGGCATAGCGCTTTAGGTTCAGGGTTTAGGTAGGCTAATGAAACGCGAGTTCACAAAAAAGAGGAGTTGATAATATCAACCCCTCAGCCCAGAACTGAGCACCAGCTTGGTTTTTTGTTTGACCAGCACTCATAATATCTTTCGGGCAAATCACTGTCCCAACCTAAAACTCTGTTTCAGGTTGTAAGATATAGCGATTAATCCTCTTGATCTTCCGGTTCATCGTCATCATCGCCATAGTCATCACCGCCCATTAGCTCGGTGCTGAGTTCATTTTCTTCTAGCAGTGCAGGGTCAATAAAAACTTCTCGATCCATAAAGCGACCCGATTGCTCCAGCCACCCTAAAATTGAACCATCTGTATTTCGTGGAAAAGGAGCGGCTTTCTGGTCGCGGGGCATTGACCGCAGCGAAGGATTATTCATCAGTCATATTCTCTATGGTTTGATCCATCCTAGCTAATTTGAGGCACCTCAAGGGGCAACAATTTGTTGATTAATCCAGATCAAATCGGTTATAAATCCCAATATCCAAAAAGAAAGACTATCCTAGATCGATAGAAAGCCTTGCTGAGCATGAGCCTATCCAAACTATGAATCAAACCTCACATCCATTCCGCGCTATTGGTTTCTTCGCCCTCGGCGGATTGATTGCAACCAGCACCATCCTTCTTACGCCTCACAGTGGACGCAGTACCCCCACCGCTGGGTTAAAAGATAGCCCCAAAGCCCTGGTTGATGAAGTCTGGCAAATCGTCAATCGAACCTATGTTGACGGCACGTTTAACCATACCGACTGGCAGGCCACACGGCAACAGCTCTTGAGCAAAAACTACAGCTCCAAAGAGCAAGCCTACGATGCCATCCGCACCGCCCTCAAAAAACTAGATGACCCCTACACCCGCTTTTTAGAGCCTCAGAAATTTTCAGAGTTAAGGCAGCAAACCTCTGGTGAACTCTCTGGCATTGGCGCAAAGCTCGCTTTGGACAAAACCACCAAAGCGCTGACGGTCATTGAAGCCATGATCGATTCCCCTGCATTTAAAGCAGGACTCAAATCAGGCGATCAGATTCTTGCGGTGGATGGTAAGCCCGTGAAAGGACTGGCCGTTGATAAAGCCGTCAGCCTCATTCGGGGCAAACCAGAGACCATCGTCAAACTCAAGATTGCCCGTGGCGGCAAGAACGTTTTTGACGTGGCGCTCACACGCCAAGTCATTCAAGTTTCAATCGTCACCTCTGCGGTTAAGCAAGAAGGCAATAAACGCATTGGGTACATTCACCTTTCAGAGTTTGATGATCATGCTGATACACAAGTAAAGGCAGCCATACAATCCCTTGAAAAGCAGAAGGTACAGGGCTTCATCTTAGATTTAAGAGAAAATCCAGGTGGGCTACTGTCCATGGCAGTCGGCATCTCGCGTCTGTGGATTAATGATGGCGCAATTGTTAAAACCGTGATTCGCAGTGGCGAAAGTAGCACAGACGAAGCGGATCGAACCGCTGTCACTCAATTGCCGCTCACTGTTTTGGTGGATGGGGGATCTGCCAGCGCCAGCGAAATTTTGACGGGTGCGCTTAAGGATCATCGACGGGCAACGGTTGTGGGCACCAAAACCTTTGGCAAGGGAATTGTGCAGCAGGTTAATCCGCTTTCTGAAGGGTCAGGGCTAAACGTAACGATCGCCCATTATTTCACCCCCAATGGAACCGATATCCACCACAAAGGGATTATGCCTGATGTGGTGGTGCCCTTAACGAAGGCACAAATTAAAACGCTGTCTGATAACCCTAAACTACTGGCGTCACAATCCGACCCTCAATATGTCAAGGCGGTTCAAAGCGTCTCTAAACTGATTCAATCAAACGCTGGGTCAACCGTTCCGGCTGTCTCTAATGGCGCAAACCTTGCGAAACCCCAACCGTCTCTAAATCAGTGAGTCTAAATTAGCTGCTTTACTAACGCTTAGGGGCTTGTGTTTGTAACACAAGCCCCTAAGCCTATAAACAGTTGCCTCAGCGTGGCTCTGGTGCGGTAAATCTAAATTCAAAGCATTTTTGCAGGGCAACAACGTGGAGAACAAGCAACCCAACAATCCTTTACACGGAATGACTTTAGAAATGATGCTCTCTCAACTCATGGAGCATTATGGCTGGGATAAAATGGGACAAATGATTGATATCAGGTGCTTTACTCATGATCCAAGCATTAAGTCCAGCTTAAAATTTCTTAGAAAAACCCCTTGGGCGAGAACGAAGGTAGAAAACCTATATCTGACCTACATTAGAGAAACGCTGGCCTAATGTGGGTCACAAGCCTAACGCTCTAAGAGACCAACTCAGATAGCTCCATCCAGCGCTCTGTCGAAGCTTCAATTTCTTTCTCCAGCGCTGCAAACCGATCTGAAAGCTGCTTTACATCCGTAAATCCTGACGGTGCTTTGCTATATAGCGTTTTCTCAAGAGCGATTTTTTCTGCCTCCATTTCAGGAATTTTAGCCTCAAGCTGCTCTAGCTCTCGCTTCTCTTTGTAAGACATTTTGCGCGCTGACGGAGCAGACGTAGCCTGTGGTTCAGGCGCTACAGATTCTTTAGGCGGATTCTTGAGAAGTTCAGCGTTTGCCTTTTCTTGCGCCGCTGCCGCATTTTCCTCTGCTTTCTTGAAATCTAGGTAAACCGAGTAGTTGCCAGGATATTGGCGTAAAGTGCTGTCTGTTTGAAAGGCAAAGATGGTATCTACCGTACGGTCTAGAAAATAGCGATCGTGGGAGACCACAATCACACAACCATTAAAGTCTTCAAGGTAGTCTTCGAGTACCGCTAAAGTCTGCACATCTAGGTCATTGGTCGGCTCATCTAAAATCAGCACATTGGGTGCCGCCATCAGCACCTTGAGCAAAAATAGCCGCCGCTTTTCGCCCCCAGAAAGCATTTGAATAGGCGCATACTGCTGGTTGGGGCTAAACAAAAACCGCTCTAGCATTTGTGAGGCCGTAATCACCGAGCCATCGGAGGTGGTGATCAGTTCTGCGATGTCTTTGAGATAGTCAATCACCCGCTGGGTTGGGTTGAGGCTCAGGTCGTCAGAGTGCTGGTCAAAGTAGCCAAACTCAATGGTGGTACCAATTTCGACAGTGCCTTCATCGGGTTCAATCAGCCCTGTAATGATGTTCATGAGGGTAGATTTACCTGCGCCGTTAGGACCAATAATGCCAATGCGGTCTTCAGGGCTAAATTCGTAGCTGAAGTTGTGAATCAGCGATCGCCCTCCAAACCCCTTCGAGATCTGGTCTAGCGCAATCACCTTCTTGCCAATCCGTCGCCCCACCGTCGAAATTTCGACTTTACCCTGCACCTGCTTAAAGGACTGGTTCTGCATATCGCGGATGCGATCAATTCGTGCCTTTTGCTTCGTGCTGCGCGCCTTAGGTCCGCGCTTAAGCCATTCCAATTCCCGTCGCAGTACCCCGGAGTGCTTGCGCTGGGTGCTGACCGCTGATTCCGCGGCCAGCGCCTTTTTCTCTAGGTAGTAAGAATAGTTGCCGTCATAACTGTAGAGATCGGCACGGTCAATTTCCACAATGCCGTTTGTGACCTGATCTAAGAAATAGCGATCGTGGGTAATGAGTAGCAAAGCCCCCCGGAATCGCTTGAGATAGCTTTGCAGCCATTCCACCGAGAGGGCATCAAGATGGTTGGTCGGCTCATCCATCAGCAGCACATCGGGGCTAGACAGCAGCGCTGTGGCAAGAGCAATCCGTTTGCGGTAGCCGCCGGAGAGACTGCCGACCTTGGCCTCAAAGTCTTCAATCCCCAACTGGGTCAAAATAATTTTGGCATTGGTTTCGAGATCCCAGGCTCCAGTCTCATCCATCCGATGCGTCACATCCGAAAGCCGCGCCAAAACCTGATCGAGATTTCCTTGTCCGTGAGCCAGTTTATCTGAAAGTACCTCATACTCACGGACCAAATCGGCCTGTTCGCCGCTGTCAGCAAAGACCTGATCTAAAACCGTGCGCTCATCATCCAAGTCAGGCTGCTGGGGCAGGTATACAATTTTGACACTCGGGTTTACCCAAATGGTGCCGCCATCGATCGGCTCAATCCCCGCCATCATTTTGAGCAGTGTAGATTTGCCCGACCCGTTGGTACCAATGATCCCAACCTTCGCCATTGGTTCTAGGCTAAAGCTGGCATCTTTGAGAATTTCTTTAATGCCAAAATCCTTGTGTAGCGATCGCAGTGTAATAACGCTCATTTATCCAACCCTCGGCCAAAATTTCAACACTGCATCAAACCAAGCTTCTGTGCGATTGCCCAGCGCTTCTAGAGAAAATTCCCGTTCCGCCTGCTGACGGCAGGCACTGCGATCAATCTGATCTAACGATTGAATCGCCGTCACCAGCCCATCTAGGCTATCGGGTTCTACCAACCAACCCGTTTCACCATCCCGCACAATTTCGGTTGGCCCCCCACGACGGTAAGCAATCACGGGCACCCCACAGGCCAGCGCCTCAATGATCACATTCCCAAACGCCTCCACCCAGTGAGACGTGACCAACAGCCCCCGACAGTGGCGCACAATATTCTGCATTTGATCCGTGTTGAGAAACCCCAAATATTCAAAAGGAGCCTCAGGAAAATCTTGCTGGATCTGTTCAAAGTATTTCTGATTCTGAACTTGCCCCATCACCTTCAAGGGTATGCCCGTCGCTTGAGATGCCGCCACCGCATCTTCTAAGCCCTTCTCTGGAGAAATTCTGCCTAGCCAACATAGGGCTGAGTCCGGCGTTTCACAGAAGCTGTAGCGCGCCAAATCTAACCCGCTCCCTAAAGGCACACAACACTCTGAAAACGCAAACGTTTTAGCCTGAGTCCGAGTATAAACCCCAACCGAATGAGGATATTGGAGCGCAACACGCTCAATCACTTCATCCATTGCATCACTCAGCGATCCCATACTGACCAGATGAGCAACGGGTGTTGTCAAAAAAGGGGTTAAATAAAATGGTAGCCAGTCGTAGGCAAAATTTATAATTAGGTCAAACTGTCTCTGCACCTGCCCTACATAGTTCCACATGTTGCCCAGGACCGAATTTTCGGTCATTGTAATGGGCACAGCGCGAGATAAAGTTTGAGCCGGAACCTGAAGCGCCCCGTTAATTTCAGTCACTGTAACGCTATCTAGCCATGAGCCATTGGGCGCAACGACCTGTAAAGAATGTCCACGGCTTATCAGCAGCCTTGCCATGTTGAGGAGCGTTAGCTCTACACCGCCGCCCTCTCCAGAACTCAAAGCGCCTACTGAAGTAGACACAAACAAAAGCTTTAATGGCTTTTGTAAAACCGACTTGCCCAAAACGATACAAGACCCCAAAACTGCGTCTCTCGAAGTCTAACAGAGTTTCAAAGCCTCTGAGTAGACAGGGTTATGGCAGCCTAATAAGCCCTTAAACTAGCAACCTAAACTTAGGCAGCCATCGGCTCTGTAGGTCTAGCATTTCGAGTCTTAAGGACTTCCAGTACAGAATCAACCTGCTTGGGGGAGAGCGCAGTCAGTTCGCTAACCCAGAAGCGCATTTGATCAGTTTGATTGATATCGTCGCAAATTTTGGACATCGATCATTTCCTCTCATTTGAGTGTCAGTATACTTACTCATTTTCTCTGGAACGGTATTCTCGCTCACCATCTAGCCTAGGTTTATCGAAAAATTGCCTCTTTTTTTTGCGATTTGTTAGTTTTTTGAAATTTAAAGACCAAAGTATGCGCTAAGGACAGAGGCATAATGACCGTTAACGACCCGATAGAAAGTTCTAGTCCAATGACTGGACTTTCATTACATTAGTTTCAAAGACTCTGTGGTGCAGTGATCTACAACACCATCAATGTCAAGCTAAAATAGAATGCAGATGAAATTGTCTAGCGCAAATGTGAGCTAGACTCCACTCCCAGTGTTAGCGTTAAGTTCAGGTTAGCGGCAGTTGTTGAGAATCAAAATATATGAGCGATATTCAAACCAAGATTGACGAGGTAAGGCTACAGGCTCGTGAAGTTTGTGCCACGGATCCGTCTTCTACAGACTGTGTCCTGATTCACGAAGAGCTTGAAGAGCTATCCTCAGAGGCTGCTCATCGACAAGCTAAGTCGGAAGAAGGGCACAAAAACTCTTTGTTGCAATACTGTGATGACAACCCTGATGCGGCAGAATGCCGTTTATATGAAGACTAAAACTTAGTCGCATCCGTCGGGTTAAACCGATGTGGGCGATTCAAATGATAGGTTGAGGCTGTGGTGGGTGGCAAAAAAACGCTATCTACCACAGCCTTTTTAGTGCAATTTTGAATACCCAAAAGCTCAGCCCCAAGCGTTCAGAAATGTGGAATGCCATTGAAGCACAAATTCAGCAGGTGACGCAGAAGCCCTTTACGGTGAGCGATTACCGCTCTGTCAGTGGCGGCAGCATTAATCAGGCGTATCGCATCAGTGACGGTCGACAATTTTACTTTGTCAAACTCAACCAGGCCAACCAGGTCATGATGTTTGAAGCCGAAGCCTTTGGCCTTCAGGATTTAGCTGCGTCTGGCAGCATTCGCATCCCTCAGCCGATCTGCTGGGGAACTGCCGAAAACAATAGCTACATTGTGCTCGAATGGATTGATCTGGGACGCGGCACCCCTTCGTCTTGGGTGGAGCTGGGTCGTCAACTGGCTCAGCTCCACCGTAAAACCCACTCCAAAGGCTTTGGTTGGGATCGCGACAATACCATTGGCAGTACGCCACAGCTCAATTCTTGGACGCAGAACTGGGCTGATTTTTTTATCGAGCACCGGATTGGCTATCAGATCCAGTTGGCCCAACGCCGAGGCGCTAACTTTGCGCAGACGGATAGGCTTTTGAAGGCGATCGCCACCCGATTAAACCATCACCCTACTCCGTCCCTCGTCCATGGAGATCTCTGGTCTGGCAATGCTGGATTTAGTGCAGCAGGTGAGCCTGTCATCTTTGACCCAGCCGTGTATTGGGGCGATCGCGAGATAGATATTGCTATGACCGAGTTGTTTGGTGGATTTCCCCAGGGATTTTATACCGGCTATCGGGCTGAGTGGCCCCTGGATGCGGGCTACGAGCAGCGAAAAGAGGTCTATAACCTCTATCACGTCCTCAATCACTTCAATTTATTTGGGGTAAGCTATCGCGCCCAAGCGGAGCAAATGATGGCACAGATTATTCGTTAGGCGTGGTTGAACCGACGGCTGGTATTTGAGCCAAATATCTCTCATACTGCCGCAGGGTAAATCGCTGAAGCGCAATAATGGCAGGGTTGATTTCTAGATAGCGGCGGTTTGGATTTTCAGTGTAGGTGCGCTGCTCGCTTTCCATCATTTCGACGTCTTGGGCTAAAAACCGATTCAGGACAAAGCGTTGCAACACGGGAACGAGGACAGGGCGAACCAGTTTGAGAACCCACTGGGGCAGATTGACTCGGAAAAAGAACAGCGCAAAGGATCGGCTTTCTTGGGGATTCACAGGCGATCGCATCAGATAGAGCGCCGAAATCCCTTCTAAAGACGTGAAGTAGTTGGGGTAGCGATACTCAATGGCAATGGGCAGCGTTGTAACCGAGTGGGCATCCTTGCTTAACCCTAAAAACTTTGCCATTTGGCCTTTGTAAGAAACGTTGTAGGCTGCCAAAACCGCATCTTCTGTTTCTTTGAGATGAATTAGCACAGGGTCAAACCAGCCCTGAAGTTCCTCATGCAAAAACCCATGAAACACATCCATTGCGTTTTCATTGCAAATTGAAAAATGCGCCTTAAAGTGACCCGTAATCGGGATCATGAGCAGATTCTCATTCCCAAACTCAGGAATCTTAATCAGCGGTGTGGTTGCAGCTAAAGCCGCATCCCCTGGGAAAACCCACATCACCCCATATTTTTCCTGGACGGGGTAGCTTCGCGCCTGGGCAGAGGGTAGCTTTTGCCCCTCCGGTACATAGGGAATATTGACACATGCTCCTGTCCCGTCAAATTCCCAGCCGTGATAGGCACAGGCCAAAGTGCACCCCTGCACCCGCCCTTTATGAAGCGCAATACCGCGATGGGGACAGGCATCTTCTAGGGCGAAAAGTTGACCTTCTGTTGTGCGATAGAGGGCGATCGCCTGTTTCCAAATCGTGACGGCTGTGACTGCTCCGTGCTTCAGACTATATGACCAACCTACCGCATACCAGTAATTAGGGTTAATCCCAGCCTCACGAACTGCATTGCGAACGGTCTGGGTGGTTAAGGTGGTTGCCAGTTCCATCACGGCTCCTAGACACAGAGATTTGATTTGATTTCTGCCATTCTCTACTAAACCTAGGACGCTCTGCAAATAGAACCCGCATATTTTGGCTGGGTATCGCTTGATCTTTTGTCTATCGGCATGAGATGATGTGAAGCTGCTGAAACAAAATCTCTGGCGGCATGGCCAAGTGGTAAGGCAGGGGCCTGCAAAGCCCTTACCCCCAGTTCGAATCTGGGTGCCGCCTTTTAATTTCATTCATTACATTCGTTGCTCGCACAATACATCTCAGATAGATGCATGATTCGAGTTGTTATTGTTGATGACCAAAAAGTAGTGACCCAGGGGCTAAAAGCCTTGCTGGAGTCAGAGCCAGATATCCAAATTGTGGGCACAGGCGCAAATGGGAAAGAAGCCATTCATCTTGTTTCTACTCTGCTTCCTGATGTGCTTTTGATTGACCACTACATGCCCGTGATGAATGGCGTTGAAGCCACTCAAACCATTACAGAACAGTTCCCTGCCGTAGCGGTGCTGCTGCTGAGCGGTTCTGACCAAGATGATCACATTGCTGAAGCGCTCCAGGCAGGTGCTAAGGGGTATTTGCTCAAAAGCACCTCCTCTGAAGATTTGGCAAACTCTATCCGCTCTGTTGATCGGGGCTACAGCCAGATGGGGCCCGGTCTGCTCGAAAAATTATTGGCAAAAATCAACGCGCCTGCGGCATCTTCAAGCAGCGCCGCACCGCTCAAGCCAACAGCAGAAAATTTACTGAGCGCAGATTTAGCTCAAATTCTTAGCATTCCTTCTCATTTTGATGTTCTTCAAATGGATAGCCTGCTGGCGGCAATTCGTGACGTCAGCGTAGCCGCAGCTTTAATGACACAACTCGAACGACAGCTCCAACAGCAGCCCAGCCACGTTAGTGCGCTGTACCTCTCGGGTCAATTCATCTGTAAGTTTCAACAGCGCAATCAACGCGCCATGAACTACTTTCGACTGGCGTTTACCCATGCCCGCAATCAATCCTTTGCGCTTGCGGCTCTACTTCAGGTTTGTCGCGGGGCGTGGGTGGTTGATTCTACCGAAACCTTAAGTTGGCTCACAGACATTTTGAAAAATTGGCCGAAAGATCAGCCTTCCCAGGTTTTGTTTGAGACAATGAGCCAAGTCTTTAAGCCAGGGACCGATCCTTATCGGCAGTTAAGAGCCATTTGGGAAATTCAACATCTCGCTCTTTTGTGCGAACAAGTCAATGCGCTAAAGTCTAAGCTGAGCGCTTTAGACTTTAGCGCTTAAAAATTTCGGCTGGGGGGCAAGCTAGCAATAGTGCTTTATAAAAAGCGTCAGAATAACTTCCCCAAGATGAACGTAGGGTGATTACCATTGAACGAAATTGACCAACTAGAGCAGGAACTCGTCGCACTGAGACAACGGTTTGCTCAGTCGCTTGAGGTGTTAGAAGACCTGGCTCACATTAAAGAGAAATTTGGCACCCTGTCTAATACCTATCAGGTTCTTCAAAACAATATCGATCAGGCAAAGACGTTTTTAGAAACGGCCTCTACCCCATCGGTTGAGCCACGGTTGGCGCAGTTAGAAACTGAAATGGACATTCGCTATGAGCAGCTTCAGGCGCAGTTAACCAACCTCAGGTTTGATTCTGACGCGGCAGCCCGTCAACTCCGAGAAGAGGTTGAGCTAGAGCAGCAGAAGCTCGCACACCTCAGTCAGAATAGCGATCAGCTCCCGGGTGGGATAGAGGATACCAACCGAATTAAGTGGGTGGAAAGTTCTTTGCAGCACCTCAACAGCTCTGTCTACGCTGATCGAGCGGCCTTACAAAAGTTAGAGCGGCGCATGTCGAGCATCAAGCGAATGATCGACATTATTGCGGTGACTGGCTTTGTTAGTTTTATGGTGATGGGGCTAATCTTTTTTATTCTGAGGTAACGCAATAACCCTGCGAGAAATGCAGGGCTAGACGACAGCAGCGACGTTTTTGAGCGCAAAGATTTTTTTAACGACGTCAGAAACCACGCGATCTGGGGTCGAGGCACCGGAGGTAATGCCAACAACGATGGGGCCATCGGGCAGCCAGTTCTCAGTAAGGGTGAGAGGCTGATTGAGGGGTTTATGCTCAACGCGATTGCCGGGGCCAATGCGATCGGCGCAGTCGATGTGGTAAGAGGGAATGCTCTTGTCGATGGAGATTTCTTGAAGGTGGGTGGTGTTGGAGGAGTTATAGCCCCCGATTACCATCATTAGGTTTAATGGCTCTTCCACAAGCTGGAACATGGCATCTTGGCGCTCTTGGGTGGCATCACAGATGGTGTTGAAGCTCATAAAGTGCTGGTTGAGGGCGGTGGGGCCGTAGTGCCGCATCATGGTGCGCTCGAACAGTTTGCCGATGTGTTCGGTTTCGCCTTTGAGCATGGTGGTTTGGTTGGCGACGCCGACGCGCACTAAGTCTGTTTCGGGGTCAAAGCCTTCGGAGTGGGCATTTTTGAATTTAGCGAGGAATTCGGCTTTGCGCTGCGATCGCCCTTCTTCTGTCTCTTCCGGTTCCAAAATATAGCGGCACACGTACTCGGCTTCTTCGAGGTTGAGAACAATCAGGTAAATTCCGGCAAAGGAGCTGGTGGCAATGGTTTCTTCGTGTTCGTATTTGCCGTGGATGATGGAGGTGTAGTCGCTTTTTTTGTGTTTTTCGACACTGTTCCAGACCTTAGACACCCAAGGACAGGTGGTATCCATAATGGTGCAGCCTTTCTCGGTTAAAAGCTGCATTTCTTGGACGCTGGCTCCAAAAGCAGGCAAAATAACGACATCTGAGCCTTCGACAACTGAAAAGTCTTTGTTGCCTTGGTCATCGACGGGGATAAACTCCACCGCCATGTCCCGCAGGTTTTTGTTGACCGAAGGGTTATGAATAATTTCATTGGTGATCCAGATCCGCTCTTTAGGGAACTGCTGGCGGGTTTCGTAGGCGAGGGCGATCGCCCGTTCTACGCCCCAGCAGAAGCCAAAGGCTTCAGCAAGCCGAATGGTGACGTCGCCTTGGATGAGGGTGTAGCCGTTGTCGCGGATTTCTTGGATCAGGTTACTTTTGTACTCTGAGTCGAGGAGGGCAGAGACTGCTGCTTCGTGACCAAAGCCTTTGCGATGGTACTGCTCAGATTTATGGAGGGAGCGCTTGAAGGTTTTCGTATCCATACCGAATTTATCCTGATCCTAACGCCGTCAAACAAGGGTGCTATCAACAATATTACCCTCTCCCCCAGCCCCTCTCCCATAAAGGGCGAGGGGAGCCAGAATCTTGTCCCCCTTCTCCCGCCCTGGGAGAAGGGGTTAGGCGTTGCCCTGAGCTTGCCGTTGGCGTAGCCTCGCCTCTGGCGATAGGGGGATGAGGGAGTGCAAGGTGTATGGATTCTAAGCAATTCTGGATCTTATTTAACCCACGATCCTAAGCGGTCTAGGGAAGTGCCGTACAGCGATCGCTCACTTTTCGGCAATCTTTAGCTCGTGGATGTTCCAGAGCGCACCGCCAAGGGGTGAGTATTTTACGTTTTGGATGCGATCGCGCACCGCCGAAAACGAAAGCGGCGTGATCATATAAATAAAGGGCAGGTTCTCTTGCACTAACTGCTGCGCTTCGCCGTAGATGGCCTTGCGCTTGGTTTCATTTAGCTCCTGAGCACCTTGGATATAGAGATCGTTGATTTTTTGCTCCCAAGGCGCAATTTCTCGACCTGGAATGGGGGGAGCATCGGGTGCAGCACCTTGATTAAAGGCGTGAAGTCCACCATCTACCGCCCAGATGTTGAAGCTAGAATTTGGCTCAACGCCTCCGCCGGCAAAGCCCAGCATGAGAGCATCCCACTGCTTGGAACGGCTTAGCTTGTCTACCAAGGTATTAAAGGCCATCGGGTTAAAATCGACCTGAATCCCAATGTTGAGTAAATCTTGCTTAAGCTGAGCGCCAAGCGACTCTCGGATTTTGTTGCCTGCGTTGGTAATCAGCGAAAATCGAACCCGGTTGCCCTCCGCATCGGTGAGTTCTTGATTGGCACTGTATTTAAACCCTGCCTTGAGCAAGAGCGCCTTGGCTTTTGCAATGTCATACTCGTAGGTTTTGAGTCCGGCCTTGGGAGATAAATAGTAGGGGCTTTGCACCGGAATCATAGAGTGCTGGAGATCCCCTAGCCCTTGATAAATGTTGTTGAGCATGTCGCGGCGATTGGTGGCATGGGCGATCGCCTGCCGAAACTCGACGGTATTAAACCACTTCGATTTAATGGGGTCTACGAAGGGCTTACCCGCTTTATCCCGTCCCTTGTTGAGGTTAAACGAGAGGTAGAGGGTGTTGAGAGAAGGGCCACCATTGTAGAGCTTGAATCCGCGCTGTTTTTCTTCTCGCTTGAGGAGAGAGAAATAGTCGGAAGTAACATCATTTACATCAATGCCGCCAGAGCGAAATTGCAGCATATCCGTATCGGTATTTTCGACCACCTGAATCACGACGCGCTCAATGTAGGGCTGTGGTTCCCCTTGGGTGCCATGCCGCCAATAGTAAGGGTTACGACGAAGCGTAACGCGCTCACCAACGCGGTAGCTGTCGATTTGGTAAGGGCCACAGACCACAATTTTAGAGAGGGGCTGAGTATTTACGCCCCAGAGAGACAAAAACTTAGGGTTGCCCTTCTCATCTTTTGTCTTAATGGAGTCTTCTAAAATGTGCTTGGGCAAAATACCAATACCCGTCACCCGCAAAAAGGGCGCAAAGGTTTCAGGGATGGAAAATTCAACACGGCGCTCGTCCAGCTTACGGACGGTGGGTAGCGCTCCCGTTTTGCCAACGCGCAGGCCATCCCGATAGTTATTGGGAATCGCCTTGTTTAGCACCACTTCGTTGTAGGTGAACACCACGTCATCCACCGTGAGGGGTTGACCGTCTGACCATTTCAGATTGGGTTTTAGGGTAAAGGCAATCTGCTTCCCGTCAGCGGAGATTTTCCAAGATTCGGCGAGGGCTGGCTCAACGGCTCCGGTCTTGCCATTTTCTGTAATGAGTCCTTCACCTAGCAGCGGCAGTACCTCACTGGATTCTTTGCTTAAGGCCGCATTGAAGGTTTTAGGATCGCTTAGGCTGCTGAGAACGAGTTGGGGCACCTGCGCCTGGGCAGATTTAAGCTGCCACTGGCACCCTGCAAGGGCAGCCGTCAGCAGACAGCCCACCAATCCCCAAATTATCCAACGGCGAACAGGTTGCAAAATGGCCTTCAGCATTGAAGTCTACGCTCAAGAATACAAACGCTTTAGTTAGCTTAAAGCACTTGACCTTCGCTTTATGCCTCAATTGGGCAAGAAATTAGAATCGAGAGCAGTGGCGATCGCATAGGGGCATTCCGCCGGAAAGGCATTGAGGGACAACCCTGTTTCATCAGAGGCCAGCTCCCGCACCTCGGCGTAACACTCACTCAATATTTCTTCTGGATAAGATTTGAGACTAGGAGACTTTTTAATTTGACGTTTGATCCACTGCCGATGCTCCGTAATAGAAGCTCTCCAACTGTTGGTCTATTTTTGGGGCTGGAATTCCCACTTCAGCAGGTGCAACAAGACCATTTTGAGATTGCTATAAAGCGCGTCTCGTTCACGTCGGCTCAAGTCCTCAACCTCTTCAATGAGATTTTCTAGGTCCATATCAGCAATACGTCCGTCTTTGAGCATCTGGGCAGTCTGTTCTGCCCATAATGCAAAGTCGGTGTTATTGAGCGTTGTGGCGTAGGTCATAGCTCTCAATCCTTAGAGACTCATCTACCAATCCTTATACCGTTCTATTCTGAGTATAAAAATAACAAAACCCTCCACTAGGGAGGGTTTTAAGTAAAGCCCGTGATGAGGATTGAACTCATGACCTCACCCTTACCAAGGGTGAGAGTCGAATCCTGAAAGCTTTGCTGTAAGGTATTTTTAGCCATTCTCAATAATATGGATATCAATCTACGCATCAATAAGCTGCACGGGAAGAATGCCAGCTTTGACAAGAATCCAATCAGTTCACGCCTAAGTGAGTCGCAATTGCGTCCACTTTTCGGTTGAGAGCAGACAGCCGCGTGGTCACATCCATCCTTTCTTGGTTTGCGCTGGATGTGGTTGCTGCCATCTGTCGAACGACTTGATCCGTTGTGTCAGCTAACCTGTCTATTTTTTGGGTGAGCTGCTTTACGTCCTGCCCAAAGGTTTCTAGAAAGCGGTTGTTTGACTCAACCAGTTGCTCAATACGAGTTAAGCGCTCATTGCTGGCTGTAATAGCCGTTGAGACTGTAGAAGCGAACCGATCTAGGGTTTCATGTGTCCATCGTTCGGTCATATCTCACCATCCTTCATCAATTCCCGCTGGGCAGCTTCAGTGATGACGCGGCGTAGCCATGCCGAACGGTTGGGTAGCGATCGCACCAAAGTATCTACTGACTCAGTAAGCCGCAACTGAATATTTTTCTTTGCCATCGGTTCAATGCTGTCATCTCCCCTCTTAAACTGATTCGCTTTGAACGCTGGCGTAATAACAGGGCTAGGGTTTCCTTTGGGCATGGCTCAAACCTTACATTGACACTCACAGTATATCCCTGTGTTAAGCCATTTACACAAGCAATAAACCTATCTTATAGATTTACCCTATTTATACAAGGAATATGAATATATTAAGACTGAAATTATCCTTGTGTAAATAGGATAATAGATTCAGGCAAACAAAAGAGAGCGCCCTAACCCTGACAAGTCTTAGCATTCCCAAACCGCATGGTTAGTTGCAACGGGGATCTTTTTTATCCGTTCTCTCTCTTGCCACTGCGTAATGTCTACCTTTTAGCGCTAAAAGTGCAGATCCGTAGGCGGCTTGTACATAGGGTGAAGCATAGACAGGCACCTTAAGGTGTCGCTGCCGTATGTGTTGCCAAGGCTCATTTTTAGCACCTCCCCCTGCCGTAAAAACCTGCTGAAGCGTTGATGCGCCCAGTTGCTCTAGCAATCTGTAACCCGCCGCCTCAATGCGCGCGAGACTTTCAAGCAGGCCATGCAAAAATGCAACGTCACTGGCTGGGCGAGGCTCTAGCCGTGGCGGAAAATTGGGCTGATTGATCGGAAATCGTTCCCCTGGTGTGAGAAGGGGGTAATAATCAAGCTCGCTCTGTTGGGTGGGGTCAATGTGCTGGATGAGCTGGGTTAAGGTCTGGGGCGAGAAAAAGTGTGCTAGCGCCATCCCACCTGTGTTGGAGGCACCCCCTGCCAGCCAAAGATTTCCGAAGCGATGGCTGTAAATGCCGTACTCGGCACAGTCGATGCGCTGTTGGCTCAGCAGTTTTAAGACCAGCGTGGAGCCAAGGGAGGTGACGGCTTCTCCTGGGCTGGCGGCTGGGCTGGCGAGGAATGCGGCAATGCTGTCGGTGGTGCCTGCTCTGATTTGGCAGTAAAGGGGCAGATCGAGCTGGGCTGCTATATCTGGAGAAACCGCTCCAATAGTAGCCCCTGGGGGCAATACTTTAGGCAAAAGCGGCTGGAGTGGCCGAAGGAGTGGCGCTGTAAACCAGGCTGGATAGGTCTCTAACGCTGGGTCATAGCCTAGCTTAAGGCTATTGTGATAGTCGCTGATGCCGAGCTGTCCGTGCAGTAAAAAGCTTAGCCAGTCGGCCTGGTGCAAAAAATATTTAGCCTTTGCCCACTTCGGCTGGGTTTGAAAGGTTAGAAGTTTGACTAGGCTTGAGCTGGCACTGAGAACGCAATGATGGGCTGGCACGATGGTAGACAGCCGATCAAGAACTGCTGGATCGCCTTTGTCGCCATACATCATGGGTGAACCCAAGGGCTGCCCCGATAGATCGCACAACAGCACGCTAGAGGAGGTACCGTTAATGGCGATCGCCTTAAGCTGCGATCGCACCTCCTTGGGTAGATTCCCCAAAAGCTCAAACAGCACTGCTTTCCAGCTCAGCGGGTCACGCGCAGCTTGAGCTGAACCAAAGGCTAGCGACTGTTCATGCAGAATTTGGGTAGTGGGAGAGAGGGCGGGTGTTTGGTGTATGGCGATCGCCCTTGCCCCAGAGGTGCCAAAATCAAGTCCTAAATAGGCATTCATGGCGCAATTGTAATGGGTTTCTCTGGTGCTGATGATTTGAACAATTGGCTCAGGTCGTATCCGTAAACCAACTCGATCGCTGCTCTAGCGAATCGCAAATTAAATTTAAAGGTTAAAGTCTATCCAGAATCTTGTAAGGACAAATAGGGGGTGTCTGCTTGAGAGTGACCCGTGGGAAGATCTGTAATCCTAATGCTGAAGTTGAATGGATATGTCCCTTGTGGTAATTCTAGCCAGGTGGAGACTGTTGTGTTTTGGAGGCTGAAGTTATGACTGTTAAGGAATTGTTGGAGCGTTATGCTGCTGGAGAGAGAGATTTCAGTGGGGTTGATTTGAGCGGAGCTAACTTGGCTAGTGCTAATTTGGCTGGTGCTAATTTGAGAAATGCTTGCTTAAGAGGCGCTACTATCGACGGAGCTGTTTTGGATGATACTAACTTTGAGAGTGCTGACCTTAGTGGAGCTTACTTGGCTCACACTGTTTTGATCAGGACAAATTTTAGAAATGCTGCACTTAATGGAAGTACTTGGATGGAGTCCGCTCTTGAAGACGTTGACCTCAGCGAAGCAACTTTGTGTGGTGGAGGAATGCTCCAAGCCTTCCTGAGACGTGTCAATCTGACTAGTGCCGATCTCAGTGGTTCTGACATGGGCGATGTCAACTTAGTTGATACCAATTTGAGTAGTACTTGTTTGATGGGAGCCAAGTATTTTGAGTCCGTTGGCTGTGAGGGAGTTATCTTGAGTAACACTGTGATGCCTGATGGATCCATTAGTAATGGTAGGCTAGATTGAGGGATGAAACCCGTGTCCCACAAAGATTCACTGCATCGCATAACACAAAACCATCTAAGCAAACTTACAAAAAGAAGCTTGCACAAAAAGTAGAATTGGGCTGGCTGCCTCAAGCAAAAGCTTTGTAGTTGGAGTACGCGCTTTTTGAAAACGGATTCCATTTTTTACCGCATCTTTCAGTCCAGTCCTGACATCTTGTTTGAGCTATTGGGGCAATCTCCTGATTTGGCTCAGGGGCGTGAGTTTGGGTCAGTTGAAATCAAGCAGGTTGCCTTCCGCCTAGATGGGGTTCTATTTCCCAGTCCCGACGCTCCCGATCAAACGGTCTGGTTCATTGAAGTTCAGATGCAAAGTGACCCCGTGTTTTATCAGCGGTTTTTCGCAGAAATTTACTTCTATCTCAACTTATGTCCTCAAACTGCTGATTGGCAAGCCGTGGTCATTTATCCAACTCGGAGTATTGAGCCTAAAAATCAAGAGTTGTACCGAGCGAATCTCAACAGCGATCAAGTTCATCGCGTTTATCTAGAGAACTTTAGCGACACTTCAACCGAGTCGTTAGGGATTGGCATGATGCAGCTCATTGTCTCAGATGCGGTGGATGCGATTCCTAAAGCCAAGGTATTACTGGCAAAGACCCAGCCGCTTTCTAAGACAGATCCAAAGTTTGCAGCGATAATGGAGCTTATCGAAACAATTGTGGTTTACAGTGCGATTCGTTGGAGCGTAAATCAGGACTCAATAATGCCTGACATAGCGTTTCCAGACCAGCTAGCATACAGCAGCTAAGGTCTGAACTTCTCGATTGATGAGGGTGAAACATCCAGAACATCTGGAAAGCCAAGTCCCTCTTCCGAAACTCACGGATAACTCCTAAACTG
>JANNDV010000222.1:0-6274 GCA_031387975.1 Acaryochloridaceae cyanobacterium OTE_75_metabat_521
GGCGTTTTTCCATCCAAGATAGCCTGGGTTTGAACCTTCAGCTCTTCCATGGCTCGCGCTCCGGCTCCGCTGGCAGACTGATAGGTCGCCGCCACAATTCGCTGAATCGGCTGTACCTGATGGAGCGGCCAGATCGCAACAGACATCAAGATGGTGGTGCAGTTGGGGTTCGCAATAATACCCTGATGCTGGGTAGCAGCCTTGGGATTCACCTCGGGCACCACTAAAGGCACTAAGGGATCCATGCGAAAGGCGCTAGAGTTGTCTATCACTACCGCGCCAGCGGCAACGGCCTTGGGCGCCCAGAATTGTGAGGCGGTTCCGCCAGCGGAGGCCAGCACCAGGTCTATGCCCTCAAAGGCTTTTTCGGTGACTTCTTCAACTTGAAGAAAATCTCCTTTAAAGTTGATTTTTTGGCCTGCTGAACGGGCAGAGGCCAGTAACTTGAGTTCGGATAATGGAAAATTTCGCGATTCTAGAAGCTGAAGTAGCTCAGCGCCAACGGCACCTGTAGCCCCTAGAATTGCAATACGATACGACTGGGTCAATCCGATGGCCTCCGTAAAAATGAGTAAGTCTGAATATTGAGATCTTGATAAAGAGCAATGTGTTCTCTTTATTTCAGTGATAAAGGCTTTCGATCTTTAGACGCTATGAATGAGAGGTCTTTAAAAGCAGATAAAGTAAACGTCTAATTTGAGTTGAAGCCTAGCCGAGGCTATGTTTATTCATGGTTAAGCTGCGTCGGTTAAATCTCACGTTGAGAACTAAACCCTTGGTCAGCAACTCTCTCTCTGTTGAACCCATTGTACACGTTTCCCTAACGAGATAGAACAATGCAGGCTTAAATCTCTCAAAGGATATATGGTCTAGCCTCACATCCCTTGAAATCTGCCTTTAATGGGTGAGGGTATTTACTCAAAACCAGTCCGTGGCATGATTGAAGGTTAATTTCGTCCCTCCTGCATAGGATCCTAAAGCTTGTGAAAGCACGTCCATCTCTACTTCAAGTCTTACAACAGCCCAAAATGGCTGCGCTGCTGCTATTGGGTTTTTCTTCGGGGCTACCGCTGTACTTAGCCAGTAAGGCACCACTCCAGGCTTGGCTCAGCCAAGAAGGCTTGGGCTTAGAGGCGATCGCCGCAGTGAGTCTGTTTGGCCTACCCTACTCGCTCAAGTTTTTGTGGTCGCCGTTGCTCGATCGATATATGCCGCCTTTTCTGGGGCGGCGGCGCGGTTGGCTGGTAATGACGCAGGTGGCGCTGATGGTGGCGATCGCCGCAATGGCCTTACAGCATCCACGGGCAGCACTTCAGCTCTTGGGCATCAATGCCTTGGTGATTGCCTTCTTGAGTGCCTCCCAAGATATTGTGGTGGATGCCTACCGTACCGATGTGCTAGAGCAGCGAGAAATGGGTATGGGAGCCTCGCTGTTTTTATTGGGCTACCGCGTTGCTATTTTAATCACCGGGTCTCTATCTCTGGCGCTGGCGGATCATTTGCCGTGGCCTGTGGTGTACTTGCTGATGGCGCTGCTGATGGGGGTGGGGATTGTTACCGCATTTTTAGCCCCAGAGCCGCCCCTGCGGAATCAACCGCCTCAAACGCTCTTTGAAGCAGTACAGCGACCCTTCTTTGATTTCTTTCAGCGAAAAGGAATGCTCAAAGGGCTGCTCATCTTAGTCTTCATTGTGATTTATCGCTTTGGAGACTCCCTCGTTAAAAATCTTTCTACCCCGTTTTTACTCGATAAGGGGCTGCACTTTACCCAAACCGATATTGCCTTCCCCACCGCTTTGGGCATTTTTGCAGTCATTGTCGGCACCTTGGCGGGTGGTGCCATTACCACTCAAATTGGCATTAACCGAGCATTGTGGCTCTTTGCGGGGCTACAGGCCATTGGAAATCTGCTTTATTTTGTCTTGGCCCTGGTCGGCAAAAACTATGGCCTGATGCTGGCAGCCATCAACGCCGAAAACTTTTGTGCAGGACTCGAATCAGCGGCCTTTGTCGCATTTTTGATGAGTTTATGTAATCAACAATTTTCGGCCACTCAGTATGCCCTTTTGTCGAGCTTGCTCGCCTTTAGCCGTGACATTATGGTTGCGCCATCGGGCGGTTGGGCCATCTTGATGGGTTGGCCTAATTTCTTTTTAATGTCGGCAATTTTGGCGCTGCCCGGTCTAGCTTTGCTGCCCTTCTTTGCCCCCTGGAATGCAAAGCCCGAACCTGAGATGCAAAGGCCCGGGCTGGATTAAGTTTAGAATCGTGGACGGAAAGCAGGATCGTGAACGGAGCGCGCGCGATCGCAGCGCCGCTTAGCTCACCTTGACCGAAATGCGATCGGTATTAGTCATTGGTTCTCCTGCGGGTTTAGGCGGCGGAACCAATGAAATAGCCTCAGATTCTGTGATCAGCCGCGCGCCACGCTGACGGGTGAAGTAGTTCCAGCCCCACTGCATTAGCACGACCATTTTGTTGTCAAACTCAATCAGGTAGTAGATGTGGGCAAAAATCCAGACAAACCAGGCCAATGGCCCAGAAAACTTGATGAACCCTAGATCCACCACCGCAGCGTTTTGACCAATGACGGCTAGGCTGCCCACCTCTTTATAGGTGAAGGGGGCGATCGCCTTTCCTGCAAGCTGAGCACAAATTTTTTGGGCGACATACTTGCCCTCTTGGGTCGCCACTGGAGCCACACCAGGCAGCGGTGCATCGCCCTGATGGGCAAAGTGAGCTAAATCACCCACCACAAAGATATTAGCGTGGCCTGGAACGCTGAGGTCTGCATCGACCATCACCCGCCCAGCGCGGTCTAAGGTAGCGCCAGCCCGTTCTGCGAGTACCTTACCCATGGGGGAGGCCTGAACGCCTGCCGCCCACAAGACCGTCTTTGCCGGAATTTGCGTTGTGATATCGCCCTGCTGCACCGTCACGCCGTTTTCACCTACGTGGGTAACGCGGGTTTGGGTCAAAATGGTCACCCCCATCCGCTCAAGGGATGCGGCGGTCTTTGCCGATAAATCGGTTGCGTAGGGGGGCAGCACTCGGTCTAGCCCTTCCAGCAGCAGCACCTGGGTTTGCTGCACATCAATGTTACGGAAGTCGTTTTTAAGAGTTTTGAAGGCTAACTCGGCGATCGCCCCCGCTAGCTCCACCCCTGTTGGTCCTCCCCCCACAATCACAAACGTAAGCATTGCCTTGCGTTTTTCAGGATCTGGCTCTTTTTCTGCTGCCTCAAAAGCCGAAAAAATTCGTCGCCGCATTTCGAGGGCATCTTCGATGGTTTTTAGCCCTGGTGCGGCAGTCTGCCATTCTTCTTTGCCAAAATAGTGATGCCGAACACCCGTCGCGACAATCAGCGTGTCGTAAGGGATGCACTCATTGGGCGTAACGACCTGCTGACGCTGGGTGTCAAGATCAATGACATGCTCCATCAGCACTTTTGTATTGCGATTGCGTCTCAAAATGCTCCGTAATGGCGAAGAGATTTGTGCCGGAGACAAAGTACCCGTTGCAACCTGGTACAGTAACGGCTGAAATAAATGGAAATTCCGTTTGTCGATCAGCGTGACATCCACAGGGGCTTTGCCGAGGGATTTAGCCACATACAGACCACCAAAGCCGCCCCCAACAATGACAACCCGATGGCGGGAAGATGGTGGCTGCTTGGTCATGACAAACTCCTAGCGATAACGGGATTGAAACAGAGACAGGAGACAAACATTCAATCTGGATGCCCGATCTCTTTTACTCTAGAGTGTGCCTCTAGAATGTGCGGTAGTGATAATTACGATATGCAACGATTGCGCCACAAAAACTTGACAAAACCTTCGCTAGTCTATCACGAGGTGTGAGGTTTATTGATGTAGCTTATGGCAGTGGAGGTATGGTAGATGCTGCTGTGGTTAGCAAAACATCTTCGTAAAGAGACGTTAGAGAGGTTTCAAACCCCAAGCTTTCAATCACAACCTTTTGATCTGATGTATAGGATTGCAGGCTCCACAGACCCTGATCATTGCGGTGAAAATGATCGACTCGCTGCCGCGTTGTGCTGATGAGCACATAGTCTTCTAAGGTTTTAATGCGTTGATAGTCTGCAAATTTATCTCCCCGATCAAACGCTTCCGTCGAAGGAGACAGCACTTCTACAATGATTCTGGGATAAAGCTTATAGGTCGCATTACTTTTGTCGCGCTCATCACAGGTGACGACAACATCGGGATAATAAAAGATATTGAGATCTTCAAGGCGAATCTTCATGTCAGAAATAAACACTCGGCAACTGCTCCCACGCAAGTGGGTTTTGAGTAGAGTTGCCGTATTAAGCGCAATGGTGACATGACTGTCTGACGCACCAGCCATTGCGTAGATCAGACCGTCAATATACTCGTGCTTAACCGCATGGTTTTGTTCTTGAGCTAGGTATTGCTCTGGCGCAAGAAACTCCAGTTTGGGGTTGGCAATCATCGTGCAGCCACAAAATTGACTACTTCTAGTCTAAGGGGTCAATCTAAAAATGAAAGCCTTTTGCCTTGCATGCCCAACCACTATCAACAGACGCGGTGAATCTCAACCCTGTTGAGGCGATTAAAAATAACGGGCGCGTTGTACCGTAAATGAGGCACCCGATGAAACTGCGCTATCTAAATTTAAAGAGAGGACAACTGTGCGAATTATTGTTGTGGGCAATGGCGGTCGAGAACATGCCCTAGCTTGGAAGTTCACTCAGTCAACTCAGGTGGATCGGGTGTACTGCATTCCAGGAAATGGCGGGACTGCAACGCTGCCCAAGTGTGAAAACATTACCCTTAGTGCTGAAGATTTTGAGGGGATTGGGGCATTTGCGAAGGCACAACAGGTCAATATTGTGGTGGTGGGGCCTGAAGTGCCGCTGGCGCTTGGGATTACGGATGTGTTGATTGGGCAAGGCATTACGGTTTTTGGCCCTACCCAAGCTGGGGCACAAATAGAAGCCAGCAAAACCTGGGCTAAGGCGTTGATGGAGGCTGCTGGGGTGCCCACTGCAAAGGCACAGGCGTTTACCGATGAAAATGCTGCGATCGCCTACATCCAAGCTGAGGGAGCACCGATTGTCATTAAGGCCGATGGATTGGCTGCGGGTAAGGGCGTGACCGTGGCGACGACGGCAGAAGCGGCGATCTCAGCGGTCAAAGATGCCTTTGCGGGTCGGTTTGGTGAGGCAGGAAGCCGCGTATTAATTGAGGAATATCTGACGGGGCAAGAGGTTTCGGTCTTGGCGCTGACCGATGGCATTACTATACGGGCACTTGTACCCGCGCAAGACCATAAGCGCATTGGCGAAGGCGATACGGGTGCAAACACAGGGGGGATGGGCGTTTATGCACCGCTGCCCCTTATTACCAACGCACTCATGAGCCGGATTCAGCTTGAGGTATTGGAGCCTGTGATGGCAGAACTGCGATCGCGGCAAATTGACTATCGCGGTGTACTCTACGCCGGACTCATGATTACAGAGGAGGGGGAACCCAAGGTGATTGAGTTTAACTGTCGCTTTGGCGACCCCGAAACCCAGGCGATTTTGCCTCTGCTAGAAACACCGCTAGAAACATTAGTGGTGGCCTGTGCCGAGCAAAAGCTGAAGGAGGTCGGCCCTATTGCCTGGAAGCCAGGGGTTTCGGCCTGTGTGGTCATGTCTGCGGGGGGCTATCCTGAAAGCTATGAAAAGGGCTACCCCATCACGGGGCTAGAGGCAGCGGCACAGTCCGATGCCGTGGTATTTCATGCTGGGACGGCGTTCCGTGATGGGCAGGTGGTGACGGATGGTGGGCGGGTGCTGGCGGTGAATGCCTTGGGGCAAACCTTTGACCAAGCGTTTGCAAAAGCCTATGGGGCGATCGCCAAAATTCAGTTTCAAGACGGCTACTACCGCCACGATATTGGCTACCGAGTTCGCAGCAATTGAGATTAAGGGGATAGCCTTCGCGGCTTGAGTTGGCTGAAAGTAATTTGGAACTCGCTGAAGTGAGTGCGCTGCTAGAGAATGAGATTAGACAACCACAGTTGAGACGAGTTAGGCGATCGCTGAGGGACACAATACCAGATGTGTCTGGTTCTCCACGTGTTTCAAATTAAGGGCGACGGAATGGAGTTTGAGGAAAGACCGCCTCAATCGCCTCTGGAAATCCGGTGAGACCATCAACACAAGCGATGAAGATATCTTTGACTCCTCGATTTTGGAGTTCTGTGAGCACCGATAACCAGAACTTAGAAGATTCATTCTGGGTCA
>JANNDV010000254.1:0-8613 GCA_031387975.1 Acaryochloridaceae cyanobacterium OTE_75_metabat_521
CAGCGCTGGGACAAACAATACCCCACCATTAGTAAGTCTTGGCTCAATCACTGGAGTCGAATTATTCCTTTCTTTGTCTTTCCTGCTGATATTCGTAAGGCGATCTACACCACAAACGCCATTGAATCGCTCAATATGACCCTGCGTAAGGTTTTACGAAATCATCGCTCCTTTCCAACGGATGAATCGGCTTTGAAGGTCATTTACTTGGCGATTCACAATATCTCGAAGAAATGGACGATGCCGATCCGCGATTGGAAAGCTGCCTTAAATCGCTTTGCCATTGAGTTTGAGGGGAGGTTTCCTTTGTAACTTTTATCCCCTCACACAAACTACTTTACAAACTCTCTACATCTGCTTTGGCTTTTACATCTGCTTTGGCTTTGGCTTCGCGTTTGAGTCTGGCTTGGCGTTTTGCTTCTTCTGCTTCGCGTTTGAGTCTGGCTTGGCGTTCGCGTTCTAAACGTTCCCGTTCTAGACGTTCTCGCTCTTGACGCGCTTTTTGGGGGTCAACGTACATTGCGCCTGCCTCAATACTCTCGTCAAATTGGAATTATTCTAGCTCTATTGCGTGATTAAGTGGATGTCTACGGTTTGAGTTGCTTTAAGGGGTAGTCTTTTGGTGGTTTGGAGAATAAGCCCTATGATTCTTACTCATCTTCTTCGCTCTTTTGGGGTGGCTAAACCAGAAAAAGGGCGATCTTGAAGGCATTCTTTCTATGAGTTTTAGAGTCTTGGCTGCCCTACAGCCACCAAAAACCTCCTGCATACATTTATCTACAGAAATCATCAAAACTAGTGAATATTTTTATAGTTCTTGCTGTACTTAACAATTCGTTACCAGGGTATATTAAGCATATATTCTTACTGTAAAAAGCTGTGCAGCGCACTTTAGGCCAGAATTTCTGGAGAACGCAGCGATTTTGTAGAGGGCACTCATAGCAGCAACAGCGGCAGCATACGTCTGCAATTGTTGAGAATTGTTAAATACTAACCGTCTCTTAGACTTTCACCCCATGGGGTTTTGGTAATGGTGGATCACTTTCCTTGGCTGACTGCGCTGATTGCAATTCCGGCGATCGCCGCGCTATTTGTTCCTGTTATTCCTGACCAAAACGGCAAAACGCTTCGTTGGTATGCCCTTGCCGTTGGGTTTATAGATTTTGCGCTGACTGTCTGGGCGTTTTGGCAGCACTACGACCTCGCTACCCCCGGGCTTCAGATGACGGAGCGGTATGACTGGATTCCGCAGCTTGGGCTGAACTGGTCTGTTGCCGTAGACGGCCTTTCAATGCCCCTCATTGTGCTCACGGGCTTTGTGAATACCTTAGCGATTTTTGCTGCTTGGAATGTGACCCACAAGCCCAGGCTTTTTTATGGCCTGATGCTGTTGCTCTACAGCACCCAGATTGGGGTGTTTGCAGCCCAGGATATGCTGCTGTTCTTTACCCTATGGGAGCTAGAACTGGTTCCGGTTTACCTGTTGATTTCGATTTGGGGTGGGCCTAATCGAGCCTATGCCGCCACTAAGTTTATTCTCTACACTGCGCTAGGCTCTATTTTTATCCTGGTCATGGGTCTGGCAATGGCCTTTTATGGGGATGTGGTTTCCTTTGATATGGCGACCCTTGCCCAGAAGCAGTACCCCCTGGCGTTTGAGATTGTCGGCTACATTGCCTTCCTGATTGCCTTTGGCGTTAAGCTCCCCATCTTTCCGTTCCATACCTGGCTCCCCGATGCCCACGGAGAGGCATCTGCCCCCGTTTCGATGGTATTGGCGGGGGTGCTGCTCAAGATGGGCGGCTATGGACTCATCCGCATGAATGTTGAGATGTTCCCCAATGCTCACGTTTATCTTGCGCCTGCGTTAGCGGTTTTGGGCGTGGTGAATATTGTTTACGGGGCGCTCACGGCCTTTAGCCAAGGCAACCTGAAGCGCTGTCTGGCCTGCTCCTCAATTTCACATATGGGTTTTGTGCTGATTGGCATTTCGGCACTCACGGAAGTGGGCTTTAGCGGTGCGGTGCTCCAAATGCTCTCCCACGGGCTGATTGCGGCGGCGCTGTTCTTCTTGGCTGGTGTGACTTATGAGCGCACCCACACTCTCCTCATTGATAAAATGGGCGGCATTGCCAAAGTCATGCCCATCGCCTTTGCTCTGTTTACCGTAGGCACGATGGCCTCTCTTGCGCTCCCTGGCATGAGCGGCTTTGTCAGCGAACTTACTATTTTCTTAGGGGTTGCCAGCAGCCCTGTGTATAGCGCACCCTTCAAGGTCATCATTACGCTGCTTGCCGCAGTGGGACTCATTCTAACGCCCGTTTATCTGCTATCGATGCTGCGCCGCGTGTTTTATGGTAAGTCTTCGATGTCGGAACAGGCGATCGCCCCTTTTATGGATGCCCAACCTCGCGAAATTTTCATTGCCGCCTGTCTTATTGCGCCCATTATTGCCATTGGGTTTTACCCCAAGCTGGCAACCCAAACCTATGATGCAACCACTGTTGCGGTAACTTCGCAGCTTCAGGATTCGATTACGCTCATGGCGCAGATCCAAGGGAATACGGCGATCGCAAATCGCCTAGACAATCGCTCTACGGCACTTTTGGGGGGGTATCGCCCGCTGGTTTCGAGTGCGGCGACTATACCCATCATTCCCCGATAGGCAATTCTACCCCCATAATAAAAAGTGAGACTTTTACCCAAGTCTCACTCTTTTTATTTGATGACCCATGCCTTCATGATTGAGCCTGTGACTGTTTCAGAATCAACCCGTCGTTCTTATCTTCATGCGGCCTTACCCCGTCTCCATTGGCAGTGGCGTGGCTTTGACCTCTGCTACACGGTTTTAGGTGAGGGGCAGCCCCTGCTGTTAATCCACGGGTTTGGCGCAACCCATGCCCACTGGCGCAACAATATTCCGGCTTTAGCGGAGCAAGGGTACCGCGTCTATGCCATTGACCTCCTTGGGTTTGGCTCATCTGAAAAACCGGCTCTCGACTACTCTCTAGAGCTATGGCAAGAGATTATCCACGATTTTTGGCAAGATCAGATTCGTCAGCCCATGGTGGTAGTGGGCAATTCGATTGGGGCGCTGCTAAGCCTGATGGTTTTGGCAAAATATCCTGAGATTGCCACAGGGGGTATTTTACTCAACGTAGCGGGGGGACTCAATCATCGTCCTGATGAGCTGAGCCTGCCGCTGCGGATGGTGATGGGACTGTTCGCTAAACTGGTTCAAAGTCCATTAATTGGGGCGGCATTGTTTAATCAAGTGCGCCAAAAAAACCGCATCCGCAATACGCTAAAGCAGGTTTACGGCAATCCCAATGCCATCACCGATGAGCTGGTAGACATTATCTATGAACCTGCCTGTGACCCTAAGGCGCAGAAGGTGTTTGCCTCCATTCTAGGGGCACCCCCTGGCCCCCGCGTTCGTGAGCTATTGCCGCACATTCAGCAGCCCCTGCTAGTGCTGTGGGGAGAAGCAGACCCCTGGACTCCCATTCAGGGCAGCCGTGTGTTTCAAGCATGGGCAGCGCAAATGAAGGAGCCAAATATTAAAATTGTGCCGATTCCTGAAACGGGGCATTGTCCCCATGATGAGCGCCCCGATCTGGTCAATCCGCTGATTGTGGACTGGCTGAAAACGTTAGTTTGGTCTTAGTCTGCAATGGACAGTGCTTTAGATCGCGCTGGCTGCTGGAGCATGATGACGTTAGCCCCAACCACGGGACTACGGGCAACGAGGGTATTGGTGCTGTCTAATAGCTCAAGCTTGCTGAACTCAAGTTTCTGCGATCGCACCCAAAGTTTCTGCGCCGCTGCTTTTTGCTCTATATCACTCAGGCTATCCCACGCAGTGCCCAACGACACCTTGATCTGCTGATTGGCGTTAGCGGTTTTAACCGAAGCGACTAAGCCCTCGCCAGCCTCTCCAACACCTGCCGCCGCACTCGCCAGCTGCGTTTGAATTTCAGCTAAATCAATGGCGGGGATGGTTGCAGGCTGTGGCGTTGCTGCTTTCGGCACAATGACTGGGGCAGCAGGTTTAGAACTAGAAATGGATGGCCTGATGGTTGGTGCAGGAGCGCTCTTGGGTACAACGGTAGGAGGCACAACCGTAGGTCGCTGGGCAATAGGTCTTGGCACAGGTCGCGTTAAGACCGGTTTTGTCGGCACCGGAGGCTGCTTGGCCACCGCAGGTCTACCAGAGGTTAAAGACGAGAAGAACCAGTAAATCACCACTACGGTCGTAATCACCAAAACCGTCAGAAAGTGATCGGTCAACTCCTGTAAATTTGCGGGGAGTTTTTGCCGTAAAAAAGCTAACCCCTTATTCCAGGCGGGCACCACCACTTTTTGCCAAAATGGGACAACTCCTTTGTCCCAGAGCGGCTGAAGTTTATCGAGGGTAGGCTGGATCTTCGCCTTTTGCTCCTCAACCTTGGCTTTAGTAGCATCAGGGATTTTTGCGATCGCCTGATCCCTCAGCTTCGGCCCCGTATTGTCTAGAAAATCATTGGTAAAGCGATTTGCCACCAACAGCGCCTGGGTGCCCTTTTCTTTAAGAACAGGCTGCGCTTTAACCCAAGCATCGTTTGCAATCTTCAAAACTTTATCAAAAGTCTGTTTTGTCCCAGACGCCTCAACCGCCACGGGGATCGGCTCATGAACGCGTTTTGCAGTAGGTTCTGGTTCAGCCGCAGCCGTCGTCTTTACGACCACAGGTTCTGGTTCAGGCACTTCCACAGGCACAGCAACGGGTTCTGCCTCATTCTGCTGGGCAGTCACCTCGGGTTCTTCATGGCTGCTGCTGCTGCTTGACGCATGAGAATCAGACTCATGGGGGGTTGTCGAATCCTCAGACATACGTGCTCCTTTCTCCTCTATAACGGCGATTCAGGGGAGTTTACA
The DNA here is from genome assembly GCA_031387975.1 of Acaryochloridaceae cyanobacterium OTE_75_metabat_521. Taxonomy (GTDB): domain Bacteria; phylum Cyanobacteriota; class Cyanobacteriia; order Thermosynechococcales; family Thermosynechococcaceae; genus JAAURS01. The sequence goes on from JANNDV010000254.1 coordinate 4,918, forward strand.
GCCTCAATTTATCATCAAAGCCAGCGTTTATGATGAAGGGGGGCTTTGCATCCTCAACGCGGGTGAGAGAGGCAGATCAAGGAATGGCGATGCTTTTCGCGGCTGAAGCGAACTGCCGCTTAGCAACAAAACTACAAACCACGGAGGAAACATGCAGTCGCGTGTCGTTCGGGAAGGATCGGTAGGGCTTTTGCTTCTGCTGGGATTAGGCACCACCATTGGGATCATTGCGTGGATTAAAGGAATAGACTTTGGTGGGCAATATTCTCTAGCCGTTGAGCTATCGGATGCCATTGGACTTAATGCAGGTAGCCCTGTGAAATACCGTGGCGTTAAAGTGGGTCGAGTGCGGTCTTTAACCCCTAGTGTTTATGGTGTAACGGCTCAGGTTGATATTTCGCCCGCCTCCTTTGTGATTCCCCGCGATAGCGAGATTAGCGTGACCCAATCTGGCTTTATTGGGCAGGTGGAACTCAGTATTCAGCCCCGCACCAAGTTTGACAGAACGGCTAGCTACCCTGAACTGTCGCCCTATAAGCCCAAATGCGCGAAATCTTTGATTCTGTGCGATGGCGATCGCATTAATGGCATCACGGGTGCCAACTTTGACGAGCTGATTCGGTCTACCACTAAGCTGACAGCGCTCTTGAGCGATAGCAAAATCATCGACAACGCCAGCGCCACCCTCAAAACCTTTAATACCACTGCGCTCAATATCACGCGGCTCTCTCGCAATGCCAACACCACCCTCAAAACCGCCGACACCACCCTTAAGGACGTTTCTCTCACTGCCACTGGCTTTACAGGCTTGAGTCGCGACGCACGGCAGCAGCTTCAGCAGTTGGGCACGGCAGCAGGGTCTGTCACCAAAGCGGCAGATAGCGCAACCGCCTTGGTACAAGATAATCGCACCACCCTCATTAGCACCCTCGGCAATTTGCAAGATGCCAGTAAAGATCTTAAAGTTGCGCTCAAAAGCCTTAGCCCCATTATGAGTCGCGTTGAAAATGGCAAGCTGCTCGAAAATCTCGAAACCCTTGCAGATAATGGTGCTAAAGCCTCAGCCAATTTAAAGAGCCTCAGCACCACGCTCAATAACCCCGTGACGCTTTTAGGGTTAGCTCAGACCCTCGACTCCGCACGAGTCACCTTTCAAAACACCCAAAAAATTACGACGGAATTAGATCAGGTCACGGGCGATCCGAAATTCCGTCAAAATCTAATCCGGCTCATTAATGGACTCAGCAAATTGGTCTCTTCTACTCAAACCCTTGACCAGCAGGTAAAGACAGCGGCGGCAACAGCCATTCCTCAAGGTAAATCTGAGGTACCAATTGTGAATCTTTTAGCCCCTTTATCGCCGCTGGCTTCGCCTCAATACTTTGGGCGGCTCACAGCTCCATCAGAACCTGCGGCCAACCTGTTTTCAACGGAGTTGTTCCCTGCAAAAGTAGCAGAGTAAATAGGTAGACGTAACTATCTATACAACGGGTTTCGGCTCCGTGTTCGACTGAGCGTTAGCCGAAGTTTCAACCCTCAAATCCCGTATTGGTGAGGGTTGAGCGACTTATCCTGCTGTGTCCTGAGCTTGCCGAAGGGAGCCTGTCGTTTTGGCGTAGCCTCGCCTTTGGCGATAGGGAGTCGAAACCCAATCCCAACCTGTAACTTTGTTTTCGTCCATCTGCTTAGCAGCCTGTTTCCTGTTCAACCCACGCTCATCACCCTAAAGACCGCTATGAATATCGACCGCTCTAAAGTCATTGCCATCATCACCGGAATTTTTTCACTGCTGCTAGGGATCTTATATTTAGGCTTAGTTCAAATCTTAGACTTCCGTGGGGAGATGATTCCTGCACCTGTAGAGATGCTGCTGGGTACCTTTTTGCATCGTGTGCTATTGCCAGCAGCCATCGCCTTTGGCTATAGTTAAGGTAGCAGCGAGGTTCTTCAGCCCTCGTGGTTCTGTTGATGCATCTGGGTACTCGAATTGGTTGCTTTTCTGCTGCGCCCAATTAAACCACGGTGGCTTAACCTAAGTTTTCCATCTACGCTTTATCTATGCCCAATTTTAGATCTGCTGTTAAAAGAAGTACCAGAATTACTTCATGCAGAGCTACGCCTGGGTCTTCAAGAAGCTTTAGTCAATGCAGCCAAACATGGCAATTTACTGAGTCCAGAAAAATCAATTTCGGTGCGCTATGCACGTTTACCAGACAGGCATGAGTGGGTGATTACAGATGAGGGTGTAGGGTTTGAGCCACCGCCTTCACCTTGCTATCGACCGCCCCAAGAACACTTGCCCGAACATGCCTGTGAGTGTGGGCGCGGTCTTTTTATATTGTTTGAAGTGTTTGATCAGGTGCGTTGGGATAAGTGCGGGACAGAGCTGAGTTTGGCTAAATACCTTAGATAGTTTATTGGCACTCCCATGAAGTGCTGGGCAGCAAAACTATTGCAATGCTTGCCACTCCTTGAGCATGAGTCGCAGTGCTGCTCTCCAGTGAAGTGGAGCGCCACCTAAAATGGGCACAATGTCCTGAAGCGAGAGTACCGAATAGCTCGGGCGCTGGGCTGGGGTCGGGTAGTCTGCGGTGGTAATGGGTAAAACCTGCTCGATTTTGAGCGGAATGCCTAAGCTGTGGGCTTCTTCAAAAATGGCGATCGCAAAGTCATACCAGCTTGCCACGCCGCTATTGGTGAAGTGATAAACTCCTGAAGGTGCGGGTTCTGTGTCTAAAGTTTGGATGAGAGCGGCGATCGCCTCTGCAATGGATTTTGCCCAGGTGGGGGTTCCAATCTGATCGGCCACCACCTTCAGCTCATGCCGATCTGCTCCCAGTCGCAGCATCGTTTTAACAAAATTGCTTTTGCCATAGCTGCCATAGACCCAAGCGGTACGAAGGATATAGTGGCGATCGCAGTGTGCCTGAATTCCGCGCTCTCCATCGAGCTTCGACTGCCCATAAACACTCATCGGGTGCGTGGAGTCGGTGGTGAGATAGGGTGAGCCTTTGGTGCCGTCAAACACGTAATCTGTTGAAATGTGGATGAGTGTGGCGTTGAGGGACTGGGCCAGTTTGGCAAGCTGTGTGGGGGCGATCGCATTAATGGTTTGCGCTAGGTCTGGCTCAGATTCGGCTTTATCTACGGCAGTATAGGCCGCTGCATTGACAATAACGCTGGGCTGAAGGGGTTCTAGAACCTGAGCAATGGCATTTGGCTGACTGAGATCAAGGGACTGACGATTAAATAGATGCAGCTCGCCAAGGGGACGGAGCATATGCTGAAGTTCTTGACCCACTTGTCCGTCGGCACCCACCACTGCAATTTTGTGCATGTTCAGAAATTCCGCTAAAGCCACACTATATTTAGTTATTCAACCATAAGTAGAGGGTTCTGATAGGCTGTTTGGGGTAGCCATGTTCTATCTGAGGAATTTTACAGCAACAGCAATTCTCATCATGAGATTCTTGTTCTAAAACTTCTATCATCTCTATGTTACTTAGCGCCCCCTAAATATCCCAACCATAGGTTTCTTCTGGGGTCAACCGCCTTCCATCAGCAAGCCCTTCAAGCACAATCGCCCGATGAACATGCTTCATCTGCACCGGCTCCTCCTCCATCCTTGCCATAAACGCCGCCTGAAGGGCAGACTTACCAATCGCCGCCCCCGACAAAATCGCCTGCCCCAAGCGC
>JANNDV010000283.1:0-5699 GCA_031387975.1 Acaryochloridaceae cyanobacterium OTE_75_metabat_521
ATCTATGCTACACCGCAAGATTTATCAGCTTTATAGTGAAGGGCACGAAGTATGGGTGTTCTTACGCGACCAGCAGCGCTGGCTAGAGCGCGCCCGCATTATTGATATGGAAGGCGACCTCGTCACGCTTCGCTATGAAACCGATGAAGAAGATGAAGTATCTTCTTGGGAAGAAATGGTTCGCCTCGAAAGTATTGGTGCGGTGACGCGGAAACTGGCTTCGGTCTCTCGAGGAGAAGGGGAACCCCTGGTTTCGGATGATTGCCCTGAAGCGGAGCAAATTCCTAACCCCCACCCTGAAGCAAACCACGATTAAGTCTATAAAACGGGTTTCGACTTCGCTCAACCCTCAAGTCCCGTATTGGTGGGGTTGAGCGAAGTCAAAACCCAAACCCAGCCTGTAACTTTTTTATATTCACCTACCTAGTTCATAGAAATTCTTCTAATGGATTACTCTGGCAATGAAGTGTCGCTTATCTCAAATACAGGGCAATACCCTTCTGGGGCAACTCTACTGCCATAGAGGCTAGAGCGTTGATTCCAGCACCGTTGACTACGGTAGTGCTTACAGTTGATGCAGCCTTTAAGTAGCGTATCGCTTGGGCGACGGGTTTTCATCATCAGCTCTCGTTGTGAGATGCCTCGCAGCACTAGCATTTCCCCCTGCCAAGTTGCCTCAATCAGTCCGGTATCGGCAAAGCTACGCCACCTTGGATCCTCCATTACCTGTCGAGGCAAGATGGCGACCACCTCAGTCTCTTGCTCATGCACCTCGCCATCAAAGACAGCATCGACACCCGTGGGCATGACAGGCTGAATCAATCCTTCTCCGATGGGGAGTTCAAGTCGGTTTCCGACTCTGGGAGAATGCAGGTGATAACGATTGGCTAACTCTTCTAAGCTAATTAAATCTGCAAGGTAAGCGGGGCTGCCGTGCATAAACACGACGTGCTGAGGCCGCAGATTATGAATGAGTTGAGTGGTGCCGGATCCATCACAGTGCTCTGCTAGCAAAAAGGTATCAATCTGGATGGTTCCTGCCTGGAGAAGCGCATTCCAAGATGGGTCGTTGCTAGAGTCTTCGGATGCCTTAGCAGAAAGTAGATCGGAAGGCGAATTTGATTCCCTTATGATTGCTTCCCCCATTGCTGAAGCGGGGAATTCGCGGGGACGGTGTTCGGGTTGCAGAACCAGCCAGGGATGTTCAGGTTGCCCACCGCCGCAATAGCCCTGAATATCAACCGTTTCCCCTACCAAGACAATGCAGGGATGAGTGAATAGAGGAATTCGCTGTGAATCAGAATTCTGCTCTTCTGGTTCGCTGAGCCGACGCACACGCGGACGCACGCGCTCATCCCAGAAAAGAGCCTGATGCTGGGCAAAATTTTGAACCGTTGGAGGCAGATTGGGCAACAGCTCTAGGTAAGCATCGCAGCCTTGGGCGATGGAATCTTCTACCCAAATGTCTAAATTTTTCCCTGTAAAGGTGTGGTGACTCCGCATTAGCATTAGCAACTCTTGGGCTAAGCCTAAAATAGGCACTGGCATCAATACAGATTGCCCCTGCCGAATGGCCTGCATGACGCGTTCGGCAAACTGGTTTTCTTGCTGGCGACGGTGAGGATGACGAGCCGTCCCAAAACTGCCCTCTAGGATCAATACATCGGGGGTAAGTCCGCGCAGTTCTGAGAGCGGCAGACCGTCAACCAGACGGGAATTAGACAGCAAAAAGTCTCCGGTGTAGAGGACGGTGTAGGGGCGAACGACTCCCTTTCCTGGAGGGGTATAGGTTAATAGACAGGCCGCAGCCCCTGGAAGATGGCCTGCGGGGTATAGCTCAAGGGTTAACCCTGGTGCAAGTTTTGTAGGGGTACGCCAAGGTAAAGGCTGACAAAAGCTAGGCGGATTTCGCTGCTCTAGTACGGACGGCCAGTTGAGGGGCAGCAGATGAGCGGTCACTTCGCTAACAAAAATTGGGAGTGCAGGGAAAGCGCTATGTAAGGCCAAAAGCCCCCTGGCATGATCTGCGTGAGCGTGAGAGCAGATGGCAAAGTCCGCTGGGCAGGTCGGGTCAACAGTGGGGGTAGAGGTCGGGGCAAAGGGACTGGAAGCAGAGAGCAGCGCTCGCAGGTCATTCAGTCCGCAGTCGCACAAAATCCGATAGGGTCCCATCCGCAGCAAAAAGCAGACCCCTTCTTTTGCGTGACCTGTTCCAAACGGGATGCACTCTAGCTCAGTCATGGTCAATAGTGCCCCTCCAAAGTAACAGCAGCAGCGTCATTTTACCTGTGTCGCTGTGCTGTGCTGCTCCATCTGTTCTATCAGTGCTTGCCAGAGGAGCTGTGTTAAAGGCCCAGGACAGCTTGGCAATACTGAATTGTTAATCTGACGTACAGGCATTAGCAGCCGCACCGATGAACTTAAAAAAGCCTCTTGTCCCGAGTCTAAATCTGCGGGTCGCAACACAATCTCTTGGTGTGGGATGTTGTGCTGGCGCAACGCCTGCATTAGAAATGTGCGGGTAATCCCTTGTAAAATGCCGACTTCGACGGGCGGTGTTTGAACCATACCGTCTCGGACAAGCCAAAGGTTGCTGGTGGTGGCTTCTGTAATTTCGCCCCGATCATTGAGTAGTAGCGCATCGTCTGCACCCATTTGCTGGGCTTCTAGTAGCGCCAAAATGTTGTTGAGGTAATTCCCTGTTTTAGCGGCAGGGTCGAGAGCCTTTTTACTGTTGCGCAAACGCTCAGGAATGACCAAGTGCAGACCCGTCTGTGACAACACTGGTTCTGGGGGAATGCTGGAAATGACAATCAGTAAGTTCGGCTGAAGTGCTTCGCTAGGCTGAAGGCTAATGATAGATTCAGTGCCGCGACTTACTACAATGCGCACATAGGAGTCTGACCAATCTGCTTGGGCTAGGGTTTTTTCAACCTCTGTCTGAATTTCTGCATCTGTCCAAGGCACGTCCATGTACAGATAGGCCGCAGATTGGCGGAGACGAGCGAGGTGTTCTTTGAGGCCAAAATGACGACTGCGAAACGTGCGGACGACCTCGTATACGCTATCTCCGTACAAAAAACCTCGGTCTAAAACCGAAACTTGAGCTGTTTGGGAAATGTGACCGTTGAGATTTGTGAGCAGCGGCATAGTGGTTCATGTACAGATGACATTGACAATCTACCTGAATTTCCACAGCGTGAAGCTGTCTCGTTAGGATTGTTTGTCTTAGGGTTATTTGTCAATCTCTTGCTTCATGCGCTCTAGGGTTTTATTCATTTGCTCAAACATCTGTTGGGGGGTAATCCCAAACTGACTCATTTGCGTATTCATCTGCTCGACGGTGAGCTTTGCCATAAAGTCATCGGAGAGTTCAAAGCGCTTCATAAAAACGCGATAGCGATCCATCATGCCTTCCATTTGCTCAATGAAAAGCACTTTACCTTCGCGGTCAAACTTACCGTAATCACCCCCCAATCGTGTTAACGACTGATAGTCATCGAAGAGGGTTTTGGCTTCACTTTGGACAATTTCAGATTCAAAAAATCCCATGGCTTGTTCAGGTTCCTTGCTGTGGTCAAACTCAGACAGACAAACAATTTATACCCTCATGGTATCGTCTGCGATCGCCCAAGCCTAGGGCGACCCATTAGGGAAAACCGTAATGCTAAGTGTTCGATAAACTGGTGTAGGGCTGTTTGTAAAATGCTCTCCAATGCATCTAGCTTTTGATCTCGTCTTTTCCTGCTGTTGTCTGTGACTCCCATGCAAGTTTATTTGGACTACAGTGCCACAACGCCCTGCCGGCCTGAGGCGATCGCCGCACTCCAGCAGGCGCTCACCCAGGGATGGGGCAACCCGTCGAGTCTGCACGAATGGGGTAAACGGGCGGCGTTTGCCGTAGAAGAAGCCCGCTGGCAGGTGGCGCAGCTCATTAACGCGCCGTCGCCCGACTCGATTGTGTTTACCTCCGGCGGTACGGAGTCTAATAATTTGGCGTTGCTGGGGGCTGCCCGTCGGTTTGATTCGCCGCAGCATTTGATTATTTCTAGTGTGGAGCATCCGGCGATCTCCCAAACTGCTGCTTTGCTTAAAATGCAGGGCTGGCAGGTTACGCAGCTCCCCGTCAATGCCCATGGTCGCGTCGATCCAGACGATCTACGGGCGGCGCTTCAGCCCAATACGGCGATCGTTTCTATTATTTATGGACAGAGTGAAGTGGGCACCCTTCAACCGATTGGGGAGTTGGGCACCATTGCTCAGTCGGCTGGGGCACTCTTTCATACCGATGCAGTACAGGCGGCGGGACGCATCCCGCTGAATGCAGATGCATTGCCCATTGATTTAATGTCGCTCTCTAGCCATAAAATCTATGGTCCTCAGGGCATTGGTGCGCTTTATATCAAACCAGGCACCCCTATTGATCCAATTTGGGGTGGCGGCGGTCAAGAACAAGGGTTACGCTCGGGCACCCCTGCTGTCGCGCTGATTGCGGCCTTTGGCGTTGCGGCGGCTTGTGCCCTAGCGGAGGTTAGAACCGAACCGGATAGGCTGCGGGGACTGCGCGATCGCCTCCTTACCCAACTTCAAGACCTTGCTATTCTCAAATTGACAGGCGACCCTATCCATCGACTTCCACACCATGCCAGCTTCTGTTTAATGACAGCCCAACCCATCAGCGGTCGGGAGATTGTTAAACAAATGAACGCAGCAGGCATTGGCATTAGTGCGGGTTCGGCCTGTCACAGCGGCAAGCTTCAGCCCAGCCCAGTGTTAACCGCGATGGGCTATGAGCCACAACTGGCACAATCAGGTCTTCGTATTACTCTTGGACAGGCAACCACAGCAGAGGACATTGACTGGACGGCGGCGGCGCTGCGTCAAATCATGATCCGGTTAATCTCCGAAGCAACTATGTTGGTCTAGAGCAATGGGTTTGAGTTGTTTCTGAGATTACCTTGTCGCATCCGAGCCAGCATCATCAGCCCCATAGCGACTAAAGCCTCAACACCCGTCTCGGTTTCAGGCACTGGTTTGGGCGATTCAGAGGCGTTAAAAAAGCCTTTGAGTTCAAAAATCGGGTCGCGAAAGCCTATGGGTGGGCAAGCCTCACCACAGATAGAAATTGGGAATAGTGAACCAAACTCATAGGAAACGCAATTATTTGACCCGAATGGACAGGCTACAGTATTAAAAAATCCGACTGGGGCATCAGTTAGATAGGAAACTTGTTTGGCGGGGAAAGGGTAGAAAGATTCTCGGTTGGTTCCACCTGAGAACCTGGCTTGTGGGCGAACCAGATTAGGACTTTGAACGACCTGTTCTGCGAACAAACTAATGCGCGTTCCCGCGACGAAAGGTTCTTGAGCATCACGGCTCACAAAGACATTCCAATTCTCACTTAAAAAAAGTGGAACAACTGGCCCCGCAGAGGGAAAGCCAAAAGGTGGACTTGGACCAAATGGCGCTGAAATCTGAAACAGATCGAATTGAAGGTTCAAAAATTCTGGCGTGTCGCTCAGAAGTTGGGTGCCAGGGAAAAGGGTTACGGCTTTTGACTGGACACTCAGTCCTAACGCAGTCCCTACCGCTAATGAAGATAGTAAAGCCTTACTTAATTGATAAAGCATCAGTTTTTAGAGCCTGCTAACAATACTTTGGGCAGATGACAGATTTGGCCAAGGATACAAAAATGCTAT
>JANNDV010000138.1:0-9624 GCA_031387975.1 Acaryochloridaceae cyanobacterium OTE_75_metabat_521
TTGGGCTGTCTTTCTAAAAGAGCTTTCGCCATTTTCAATAGCGCTGACTATTTTCTCTCGTAAGTCCATAGAATATGGCTTCATTGGTATCCCATTTATGTGATGCTTTATTGTGCCTCATAAGACCGCAAACCGCTGTAGTTGGCACTGTTGGGGGCGGTTTTTTAGTGTATGTACAATCCTTATCGTTGCTACTAGTGTCTTATTCTTTAACATGGGTTTAGAAAGCCTAAGCTCTCAAAGTTCATCGCAACAAGTAAGGGGACTTTTCCCTTAGAACTTATCTTATTAATAGCTTAATAAAGAATTAATATCAAATATTTATTTTCAAATAGCGATTAAAACAGAAAAAAGGTTGATAATGCCTTCCGCTTCTTTGTAAGCGTTCCTTAACAGGAAGCGGAAAGGCATTATCAACCTTTGAAGGTGAAAATTGAGTCTTTAACGGTGTAGCACTGAAGTTACAATCACGGTCACGGTAGCACTGACAATGAGGGTGAACGCAAGCTGTACAACCCATTGAGTTGCTTGCTGATAGTTGCTGAAGCGTTCATTAAAACGCTCTACATTGTCTTTCAAACCTTCAACATCCGCTGTTAAGGTGTCTTTCAGCCCCTCTACGTCATTGGTTAAGCTATTTAACTTATTCAGTACATCTCTTAAGGTAGGTTCTTGCTCGGTTCCAGTGGTCATTATACTGACGCTCCTTCAGGTTGATTACTGGCAGCGCTTTTGAATGCTTCTTTGGCTTCTTTATCTAGCTTCCTGAACATCCAAAGGCTTACTTCTTGCTCTATATGCTCTAATAGCTTTTCCTGAGAATCATTGGGGCATTCTTCTAGAAGCAATTGAGAGTAGCCGTTCATCGCCTTTCTGAATAAAGATATAATGAGGTACAGTTCTGGCGATATTTCATAGAATGCAGGATGCCAGCACTCTAACGTCTCTACGTGTGCATCTCTGCTTTCGTTACTATCTAAGTCAACAAGGGTATTATTCATGTAGCCTCTCTTGATGGTTTGTTCATTGAGTAGGTCAGGCTTGAGTGAGCGTTGATAGCACTCACTCAAGCCGCTTCTCTATGGTGACCATTTTTTACGACAAAATGCAATAAGTGCTTGTACTTAGCCTATAAGTGTGAGGTCATAGGGCTGATTGCCCATATCAGGATGAGCGGCGTTAAGCGTAGACAGTCTGAGTTAAAAGAAGCAAGCCCAATCATTTACATAAAATAAGTTTACTTAGGTAATTTACTTAGGTAATTTACCTAAGTAAATCAAAAGAGTGTAAATACTGTGTAAAATACCAGTGTGTAATTTTGTCAATCCCATTTATATGGCGCGACGATGGCTAGGATGAAGCTATATGTAGCGTTTCAGTAGGCAGTATTCTGCAAAGTCTATATAAAGCCCAAGATTCGTACACTTGATTTGCTCTCATATCGAATTCATGCGAGCCTTACATAGGAGGTCGAGCAGATGGTTTCATCAAACTGCCGGATCGGTATTATTGGTGCTGGAACAACAGGCACTTACTTGGGGAGCCTGCTGACTCAGCAAGGGTTTCAGATTACCCTATTTGAGAAATCGCCTTACCCCCGCACCGATGGCTGCGGTATTCTGCTGGTGCAGGCGGGGATGGAAGCCCTCCATCAAGGCAATGCTCAGATTTGTAAAACCATTATTAATGCAGGTTCTTCGGTCAAGCTCTTTGAATTCCGTAATCTACGCGGCGACGTATTTAGCTCCGAAGCAGTCCAATATTCTGAAAACGAACGCCCTGGAATGTTGGTACATCGTAAACCCATTTTAGAAGCGATTCTAGAGACAGTGCCCTGGAACTGCTTTCGCTTTGGTGCTGAGCTTGAGTCTGTGACTCAGCATTCTGGCACGGTTATAGCCCATTTTAAGGACGGACATCAGTGGGAAGGCGATCTGCTGATTGGAGCAGATGGCATCGTCTCCAAGGTTCGACACTTTGTAGTGCCAGGGGTAAATCTGTGCTACCTGGGGGATTTAGTTTGGCGCGGAATTGTGGATGACGACACCTTTTGCCCAGACGGAACGTTTTTGGTCTATGCCCGTGGGCGAGGGATTTATGCCAACTTCTTCGATATTGGCAATGGGCGCACACACTGGGGCTTTTTTATTGAGAAGCAGCAGCTGGAAGTCGAGAAAGGCGCACTTTTACCTCAAGATGATGCTCTTCCTGCCCAAGAGTTGGCAAAGCTGCCTGACGATGCACGAGCCATTATTGAGGCAACATTACCAGAGACAATTGTCAGCCGCTATTCCTATGATATTGACCCGCTACCCCAGCTTTATAACGGGCGAGTTCTTTTAATCGGTGATGCGGCTCATGCCAAAAGCCCTTCACGAGCGCGGGGAATGACTTCAGGATTTGAAGATGCGTTGACCTTATCGAGGCTTTTGGCTACAAATACTGACGTTGACGAAGTGCTTTCGGCCTTTCAGTCAGAGCGGATGCCCATTGTTCATGAATATCAGCGTACCAGCCGCGAAATTAGCCGCAAGATCGGCCGCAGCCAAAAGCAAGCTGCTTAACAGAAAAGCGTTTTGCCTAGGAGTTAAATGTAATGACCGAAGTAAAGTCCAGCCTGCTCTCTTCTGTGGCGTTTGAAACAAGAGAACCAGACGTTTCTACCATAAGCTTCGATGCCTTTGATGTACCAACTGCCTTCTTACACAACTGCGGAACTTGGGAAGGAACAGCAAAGCGTGTGCTGAAAGATGGAACGCTCGTAGACAAACATCTTGTTCGCGTAAAAATTGAAATCGAGGAGAGGCATTATGTACAGACTAATACGGTACGAATTAATACCCCCCAAGAAGTAACGGCTCAATACTTTGGATATTTTTCTGAGGGAAGGCTGGTTTTTCCAATGACGGATGAGGTTTATACCCTCGGTGGTGAGAAAGCAACTGAATTTTCAGGACAGGCTTGGGCGGTCACAGATGATCTGATTGTGTATCGTGGCAGTAGAACCTTACAGAACTGCAAAACCTACTACAACGAGCTGATCGCCTTGACGGATGCCAATGCTAAGCAACGAGTACGCACGACTCAGCTCTTTGAAGATGGATTTTACAAGTTAGTCACAATGATTGAGGAGGCCAAAATTGGTGCTGCGTAAAACCTTCATGCCGCTCAGATTTTGGAATTTAGTTTGAATGAGTAAGCCTGATGAGCTTTTTACGATGCTCTATTGATTGGAATATGTCTTGAGTCGAGTCTCGGCTACATGCTCAACTGAGGCTGCAACGGTGAGCTTAGTAGAACCGCACTAACGCCGAAGATCAAGTCGCGCAGCCGAAACCCGTTTTTTGAGTAAGGTGTCTACTTACTTATTTGGTTGAGGGGTCATCCGTAGGTAAGGCTTCACTTCAGTAATGCCTTTAGGGAATTTCTGACGCGCTTCTTCGGTGGGGATAGAGGGCACCACCACACAATCGCCGCCGTCTGTCCAGTTGCCAGGAGTTGCCACGCTGTAGTGGTCGGTAAGCTGAAGTGAATCAATCACCCGCAGCAGTTCGTCAAAGTTGCGGCCTGTGCTGGCAGGATAGGTCAGCGTAAGGCGAAGCTTTTTGCTGGGATCAATAATAAAGACCGAGCGCACCGTCAGCGTATTACCCGTACTGGAATTGGGGTGAATCATGCCGTACAGCTCAGACACCTTCTTATCGGCATCTGCCAGGATGGGATAGTTAACGGTTGAGCCTTGGGTTTCGTTGATATCGCCAATCCAGCCCTGGTGAGATTCTGCACTGTCTACGCTCAAAGCAATCGGCTTCACGTTGCGCTTGTCAAACTCAGGTTTCAGCTTTGCGACTAAGCCCAGTTCGGTGGTGCAGACAGGAGTGTAGTCAGCGGGGTGAGAAAACAAAATGACCCAGCTATCGCCAGCCCACGCATGAAAATTAATGGTTCCTTCAGAGGAATCTTGGGTAAAATCGGGCGCGACGTCCCCTAGTCTCAGAGACATGGTTGAACTCCTGTGGTGTCAGAATAAAAATGGTCAGACTTGCTATGCTACTCGATCATGCCACAAAACCCCGACTCATCGGTCGGAATACAGATCTTAATGAATTGGTAGAATAGATTGGCGAAATAGATTGGCAAAGGCGAGATGGCGCAATAGATTTTTATTTTGAAGAAGCCTGCGCCGTTAAGACAGGGGTACTAGGGAGATCTAGGGACGGTGGAAATAAAACGTCTTCTAGCAATTTGACAGCGGTATCGAGATCATCATTCATAATCTGTACATCAAATTCATGGGCTGAGGCAATTTCAATCTGGGCACGCTCAAGCCGACGGGCGATCGCCGCATCGGTATCTTGACCCCGCTTCCGAATGCGCGCCTCTAGTTCTTCGATGGAGGGGGGCGCAATAAAAATCTGAAGGGCATCGGGCGCTGTTTTACGAACCTGACGGGCACCCTCTAGCTCAATTTCTAAAATCACCCGTTCGCCCTGGGCAATCCGATCAAGTAAGGTTTGGCGGGGGGTGCCGTAGAGATTGCCCGCAAACTCAGCCCATTCTAGAAACTCACCCTGAGCCACCATCGTCTCAAACTGCGATCGCGTCAAAAAGTAATAGTGCTGCTGGTCTACTTCACCAGAGCGCGGCGATCTTGTCGTGGCTGAAATTGACAGATGGAGTTCTGGGTGATGGCCTAAGAGCGCTCTTAAGACCGTTCCTTTACCGACGCCACTCGGCCCTGTAAAAACAATCAAATTCTGTGGCGACATTGGAGAGGGTTTAGACATGGGGAATACTTAATACACTTAAACTCGTTATACCCCACTCCAACCCTCCCCTTACGCAGCAGAGGAAACGCAGCCTGTTACCGAAGGTAATTAATCACTGCTGTCGCTAGACTCTTTACTGACCATAAACCGATGCGCAACGGTTTCTGGCTGAATCGCAGATAGAATAACGTGACCAGAATCTGCAACAATGACCGCACGGGTTCGCCGTCCGTAGGTTGCGTCAATGAGCTGCCCTCGCTCCCTGGCATCGGTAATAATACGCTTAATGGGTGCTGACTCTGGACTGACGATCGCAATCACGCGGTTCGCAGAGACAATGTTGCCAAATCCAATGTTGATGAGCTTAATATCCATGACCTCACTCCTAATACAAAAGTATGTAGTTACCCCCACAGGTCAGTCGTGAGTTTCCAGGTTCATGCTGCTGCAATCGCCTGTTCTCTCACCCTGTGTCTCTGCATCTATCGTATCGGCAAACCTCTGGCAGCCACAACCGTAAATTTGCATCATTTAGCGACTATTCATCCGCTTTCTTCGCTAGGATGACGCTCAGGATGGCGTTTGCCGGAAAGTATTGAAAAAGTCGGCTCATAAAACTTAACTGGGGCGTTCTATCGTGCAGCAGGTTGATTTAACGACGTTAATCGCCCTTAAAGAGGAATTATCTGCGCAGTGGATCCCTGCACGACTGGAGCAGGTGTATCAATGCGATCGCTTTACGGTGAAGCTGGCGTTAAGGACGCTCAAAAAGCGGGGTTGGTTAACCCTCAGCTGGCATCCTCAGGCAGCAAGGTTTGGCATGGGAGAAGCCCCCCCACGCGTAACGGATACCTTTACGTTTAGCCAGCAGTTGGTGCATCAGCTCAGTGGGTTTGCCCTGGTTGCCGTTGAACAAATTGCGCCCTGGGAACGGGTGATTGATTTACAGTTTGCCCACCGCCCTCAAGAGCCGCCCCAGTGGCATCTCTATGTCGAAATTATGGGCAAGTACAGCAACGTCATTTTGACCACGGCAGACCACCTGATTGTGACGGCAGCGCACCAAGTCAGCAATAACCAGTCACGGGTGCGCACCATCCAAACCGGAAGACCCTATGAGCTGCCGCCAGGGTTGACCGGACCAACGCCCGCGTTGGCAGAGACTCAGGAGAATTGGTGCGATCGCCTCTCCCTCATCCCAGGGCCGCTCAAAACCACCATTCTCAAAGTGTATCGCGGACTTAGTTCAGCGCTGGTGCTAGAAATACTAGAGCAAGCGCAGCTAGACCCCACTCAGACCACAGATGCCTTAACGACATCTGAATGGGACAACCTATTTCAAGTCTGGCAAAGCTGGTTAACAATGCTAGACAGCCGCACGTTTCAGCCAGGTTGGCGCACCAACGGCGGATTTACACTCCTGGGCTGGGGGATGACTCAGCCTGTTGCGTCGGTTCAGGCTTTAGTAGACAGCTACTATACGGCTCAGCTTAATCAGCAGTCTTTTGGGCAGATGCGCCATCAGCTTTTGCAAAAGTTGGGCAATGTATTGGCAAAGCTGCAAACGAAGGCCGATGTCTTTCTAAGGCAAATGGCGGACTCCGACCAAGCTGATCATCATCGTCAACAGGCAGATTTGCTAATGGCAAACCTTCAGCACTGGCGGCTGGGGATGTCTAATATTACGCTGCCTGATTTTGAAACCGAGCAGCCTGTGATCATCGCCCTAAACCCAGAACGCAACGCGGTACAGAATGCCCAGGCGCTGTATCGGCGGCATCAGAAGCTGCGGCGATCGCGAGATCACGTTAAGCCCCTTTTAGAAGCGGTACAGCAAGAAATTGATTATTTAGCACAGATCGAAGCTACGGTTGAGGCACTAGCTCAGTTTGAGAGCGCAGAAGATCTCCAGATTTTGATTGAAATTCGAGAAGAACTCATTGGGCAAAAGTATCTCTCTGACCCTGACTACCACGCGCCGCTTGCCAAGGGCAAAGCCGACTTTTATCGCTACCCATCTCCCAGCGGTGGAGAAATTTTGGTGGGGCGGAACAATCAGCAAAATGAACAGCTTAGCTTTAAGGTTGCAGGCGCTTACGACCTCTGGTTTCACACCCAAGAAATACCAGGTAGCCACGTCTTACTGCGTCTAGAGGCTGGAACGCCTGCTCAGCCGCAAGATTTGCAGCGCGCCGCTAACCTTGCCGCATACCATAGCCGCGCCCGTCAAAGTACCCAAGTGCCTGTGGTATGGACGGAACCTAAAAATGTTTATAAACCCAAGGGAGCAAAACCTGGCATGGTGGTTTATAAACACGAGAACGTCATTTGGGGAAACCCTCAGGCAATTTTGCTTACTAAAACAACGGAAAATGTTTTGGGGACAGAGAACAGAAAACTGAGGAACAACTCAGAAAGCTAAGATGAAGGAGAATGATGTTCCTGAGACAACAGAAAATCCGGCTCCGAAAAGTAAACTTTGGAAAGATGGTGAGACGACTTATCACGGATCGAAGCCAAAGTATAGAAACCTGGGGCATCATGATGAATCATCTGAAAAGTTTCGTGGGAGAGGATCAAAAACAACCTCTTTGCCAAAAGATGCCGAAGAAGTCTATCAGCAAACTATTCCTACTTCCGATGGTAAATCGTGGTACGGGAGGACTGTTGATGGAGAAATCTACCGCTATCAAGTAGATGAAGAAGGTTTTGTTCACTTTAATGGTCGTGAAAATTCACCTAGAGGATTAAAGGTGCCTTCTGAAATCAGACGAAGATTTAGAGATTTGGACAATGATTCTAAAATGGAAGCTAAAAAATAAAATCAGGAAAGAAAGTATATGATTTTTGGGCAGAAAGAAGAATTTGCAATCGAATGTTTGATCACAGGTATAAATCGCTCCAAAAATATAACTTTTGGAAAAATATTTATTTGGATTAAAAACGAAAGAATTGGAGACAATATAGATGTAATCCTCAATGTTCCCGTAAATTCTTTTAATGCATCAGCATCCTTCTCTGGACAAAGAAAAAGTGAGAAGCTAGAGAAGATGACCGAGGTAGAAGTTATGAACTTTCTTGATCAAGCTTTATGGGGAGAGGATGTTTCAAATCTTAGCTTTCAAGATATACAGGACTTGGAAAGAGAATATGGCAAGTACAATATTTGCACTAATTTCTCGGAATCCTTTGATGGAGAGTCTCTCTATCTTATTGAGGCTAAAAATAGTGAAAGATTTGTATGGAAAATTTTTGGCAAGGATATCGTCAAAGAGATTTACTTGAGGAGCAATACATATAAAGAAGTCGTAGAAGATTTCACTCAATGGTATTTACAGGAAACTTCTTTTTCTTTAGAATCTCTTGCTGTGTAAGCTTATTTTTTTGAGCTGATGGCTAATGTTACTTGCTGCTAAGACAATTATTACCAATAGAAGCTATTGCTTCTGTTAAGTAGCATTTTGGGTTATGGATACTCATGGTCAACGAAATCATGACTCATTCGTAGCGGAGTTTCAGCCCTAAAATCATCAACGCTAAGATTAAGGTAATGAAGTTTGCCAAAATAATGGGAGTTGCCTGAAGCAATAGTCCGTACACGAGCCACAGAAACACTCCTGCACAAAAACTAATCAACATTGGCAGCGACATATCTTTTGCAGATTTTGTTCGCCAGGTTTTAAGAAGTTGGGGCACAAAAGAGATTGTGGTTAAGGTTCCTGCCAAAAGGCCCAGTAGCGTAATAAAGTCCATAAGGATTGAGTTATTCTTGGGGTCTAAAACATAGTCAAAACGAGAGTAAAGAAGCATTCTGCGTTAGAGATTCTGCCGTTTGCGTTCTAGGACACGTTCATCGGAATTAAGTTTGAGTAAATGAACGGTAGTGCGACCCTTTGAAGTATTGCCGATAATTTGAGCGTCTTGTAGCCTAAAATGGTCAGTCCAAACTTGAGTTCGAGGATTAAATAGAAAGCTAAATTGCTCTGTTTCAGGATCAAATGACCCCAAGTCAGAGCCTTTGTAGCGATTACATCGCCAACAGGCGTAGGCAAGATTATCGGTTGTGCTGGTGCCGCTACGTTTAAGGGCAATAATATGATCGACCTCATGCGGGTAAAAACTCAGGCTAGAAGGGAGTAAACAGTATTCACAACAGTGATTTGCTCTTGCTTCGACTTGGTGACGAAGTGTCGCAGAAATATAGGTCATGATTGGGCAACAGGAATAAGATAGGGCAAGTTGCCGGATTTGAGTAAGACTATTAGATGCTCAATTTGCCCATACGCATCAAGTTCCTGAGATTCTTCTGGGGAAAGGTTTCCTTCATAATTTCGGAGCATGAGAAATTTCAAACGATCTTGCATTGCTGGAGTAGGTCTAAATGCAGCAATTTGCTCTGGGGTCGGCTGACTAGCTAGAAAATCCAGAATATAGCGATAGATATCAATTGATAAAGCTGACGGCTGCAAACAGCGACGTAATAGGTCAGGTAACTG
Source organism: Acaryochloridaceae cyanobacterium OTE_75_metabat_521 (assembly GCA_031387975.1). Lineage (GTDB taxonomy): Bacteria > Cyanobacteriota > Cyanobacteriia > Thermosynechococcales > Thermosynechococcaceae > JAAURS01. Next base: position 9,266 of record JANNDV010000138.1, read on the forward strand.
ATCGCGCACTGGAGTCAACCGATCCATCAGGTCGTCTGGAATTTCGATGGTTAATGTTGCCATTGCTGAGATCCTCCATTGATGTGCTGCCTTAAGGCCGGAATAATTGAGCAGGGGTTTTGGCGCTCAAGCTGAGGCTGCCGCTCCCAGTTAAAGCTGCCCCAGCTATAGGGTGCCATCTGTGCCGCCGAAAGCCACAATAGCCGCTTTGCACGGGTCATTGCCACGTACAGCAGCCGGAACTCCTCTGCAACTTTTAGGCTTTTGGCCTGTTGCCAAGCTTCGTGAGCGGAGGGGATGGGATAGGTGCCGTGGAGATTGGCACGGATCTGGGCACGGGCAACCTCTGCGATCGCATA